>JAJUGH010000017.1 GCA_029268265.1 Alcaligenaceae bacterium
GCGGGTTGCTGGGAAAGGCGCGCACACCGGGTATAGCGGCGAACCTCGGCTGCAGCGTCTGGGCGATTTCCTGCTGAGTGCGCTCGCGCTCTTCCCAAGGCTTGAGCCGCAGAATGGCAAAGGCGTCCGTCACCGTGGGGAAGCCGATGACGGATTGCACGCCGGCCATCTCCGGGATCCCGTCATAAAGCCGCTCAATCTGCAGCAGGCTCCGTTCCGTTGCTTCAAGCGTTGAGCCTTCCGGCGCCGTCACCACGCCGAACACCACACCGCGGTCTTCCAGCGGTGCCAGCTCGCTCTTGACGACCTTGAACAGCACACCGCTGCCGGTCGCCACCACAAGCCCAAGCAGCACCACGATGATGCGATGCCTCAGCGCCACGCCCAAAGCCTTGCGATATTTTGCAGTCAAGCTTTCGAGCAGGTTCTCGATGAAGAGATAGACCTTGCCATGCTTGGTCTCGTGCTTCAGCAGCACGGAGCACATCATGGGCGTCAGCGTGAGCGCCACGAAACCGGACACCAGCACGGCACCGGCAAGGGCCAGCGCGAATTCAATGAACAGTCGCCCGGTTCGCCCGGTCGCGAAGGCCAGGGGCGCATACACCGTCACCAAGGTGAGCGTCATCGCCACCACGGCAAAGGCAATTTCCTTGGAACCGAGCAGCGCTGCCTCGAGCCGGCTCTTGCCCTCTTCCATGTGACGGTAGATGTTCTCGAGCACGACGATCGCGTCGTCCACCACCAGGCCGATCGCCAGCACCATGGCCAGCAGCGTTAGCGTGTTGATGGAAAATCCGAAGAAGTACATCACCCCGAACGCTCCGATAAGCGACACCGGGATGGTGACAATCGGAATGATGCTCGCGCGAACGCTGCGCAGGAAAAAGAAGATGACCAGCACCACCAGAATGATTGCCTCGATCACCGTCGTGTAGACGGAATCGATAGATCGCTGGATGAACACCGAGCTGTCGTACGCCACCTGCAGCGACATGCCTTCCGGCAAATTCTGGTTGATCAGCTCGGTTTCCTTGCGCACTTCCCGGGAAAGGTCCAGCGGGTTGGCGGTGGACTGCTTGGTGATCCCGATGGTGAGGCTGGGAAGGCCATTGAAACGCGCCGATACGCGTTCATCTGCCGGTGCGATCCGGACTTCGGCCACCTCGCGCATGCGAATGGGGTAGCCCTTCACGTTCGCGACCACGATGTTCTCGAATTGCTCGACGGTCTGCAGGTCGGTCGTGGACACGACGGAAAACTCGCGATCAAGCGATTCGATCCGGCCCGCCGGGATCAGCACATTCTGCTGGCGCAAGGCATTTTCCACGTCCTGAACAATCAGGCCGTAACCGGCCAGCTTATGGCGATCCACATAGATGCGCATCGCAGGCAGGCGCTCACCGAACACCCGCACTTCCGCTGCACCCGGCAGCACCGACAGGCGTGTCTTGATGTACCGGTTGATGTAGTCGGACGCCTCCATCTGCGAGAGGCTGCCGGTAATCACCCCCACATAGATGATGGGCGTGGAATCGGCTTCCACCTTGCTGATGACCGGCTCTTCGACCTCGTCGGGCAGGAAGCGTCGGGCGCGCGATACCTTGTCGCGCACTTCCGCAGCGGCTGCGTCCGGGTCACGGGTGATATTGAACTTGACGTTGATGTAGCTGACTTCGCTGCGGCTGCGCGAGGTCATGACGTCCACGCCTTCGATCCCCGAAAGCTGGTCCTCCAGCGGCTTGGTGACCTGCGATTCGATCACCTCCGGCGAGGCGCCCTTGTATTCGGTGCGTACAGAGACGACGGGCTCGTCGATGGCGGGGTACTCGCGTACCGTCAGACGGTCGTAGGAGATCAGGCCGATCAGGACGATGATGAGCGACAGCACGGTGGCGAACACCGGGCGTCGTATACATATCTGCGGCAACTGCATCTCGGCCTCACTCCAGAAAATTCACGACAGGCGCCGGGCGCGACTCTTTTTCTTTTACTTGGCTCGCTCGTCAGGCGGCCGGCCCTTCGATGATCTCGACTTCGACACCATCCCGGACCTTCTGCAAGCCCGAGACCACGACCTGGTCGCCTTCACCGAGACCGCTCACAATCTCGACGCGACCGCTGATTCGCTGCCCGATCTGCACTGCAACCCGCTTCACCACACCGTTTTCGACAAGATAGACGTACTGCGCATCGCCGGATGGCGCAAGCGCACTTTCGGGGATCACCAGCCCCTGTGATTCGGCCAGTTCCAGCCGGACGCGCGCGAACAAGCCCGGCCGCAGCATGTAGTCGGGATTCGGCACATGGGCACGCAGCAGCAATGACCGGCCGCCGACATCCACCTGCGGACTGATGGCCCCGACACTACCTTCGCGCTCGAGCCCAGGCAAGGCATCGAAGGTGACATGCAGCCGGGCGCCGACGCCTACAGCGCTCAGGAACTGCTCGGGAATCCGGAAGTCGACGTTCAGGGGATCGATGGCTTCGATCGGCACGAGGTCTGTTCCCGGGCCCACGTAATCGCCCACCGAAACGGTGCGCAAGCCGACCAGACCATCGAACGGTGCCTGGATGGCGGTTTTTTCCAGTTCTGCCTCCGCCAACGCCACAGCGGCTTCCTGCACAGCGAGATTGCTTGCGGATTCGTCACGGGCCTGCTTGCTGACAAAGCCCTGAACATGGATGACGAGTTCTTCCGTCTGCTTCACTCGCTTGGCCTCGGTGACGCACTCAAACAGCATGCCAAGTACCCCATCTCATACGACTATGTCTCACCACTGGGACTGAGTCTGGGCTTTGTGCAGGGCCGTATCACCGAACACAACTTTCCGAATCGGGCGGCCATTTTCCAACCCGAGTTTGAAAAATTGCTCGCTGGTGCGGCGCTGGACACCCAGCACGTCACCATCGAATTTAATCGTGAGGTCCTGCGCCTCAACGACGAAAACGATTGTGTTCAAGTGACCGCCCACGGCGCCAACGGTGAGACGCTGACCTATCGGGCGCAATATGTGGTCGGTGCCGATGGCGCACACAGCGTATGCCGCAAGCACCTCGGATTGCCGCTGAACGAAGTGGACAAGTTCGACGTGCGGCATGTTGTCATTGACGTAGTAGATGACATCGACCCGAGTCCCATGGCCCTGACCAAAATGGGGTGGCGACGTAATTTCTTCAGCATGCCCGCCCCCAACGGCCGCCGATTCGAGTTTTCCCTTCGTCCCGATGAAACGCCGGAGCAACTGCTGGATGATGACACCCTGCGGCGGCTCTTCAAACCGTGGCGCAATTACGATGACCTGAAAGTCATCCGCAAGATCGTACATACCTTCCGATCCCGCATCGTTCCCCAATTGAGCGTGGGCCGCATATTCCTGGCCGGCGATGCCGCACATCTGATGCCCATTTTCGGATCACAGGGGATGAACAGCGGTGCACGCGATGCCAATAACCTTGGATGGAAGCTGGCCATGGTGATCCGCCATGGTGCTTCACCGGCGCTGCTTGACACGTACCACGAAGAGCGATGGGAGGCCGTCCTGAAGACGATCAGAATGGCCACCATCAACGGCAAGCTGCAGAAGGTCCAGTCCATCCCCATGTCGTTACTGCGCGACCTGTTTTTCGGGCTGCTACGGCTCATTCCGGCAGCCACCCGATATATCCGGGAAATGCGATATATCCCGAAGCCCTTCCTCCGTTCCAGCCTTGTGCGGCCCGCGCATGAGAAAGGCGCGTCGAAGCAGCTCATCGGACGGATTTTGCCTAATCCTGGCGTCACCGTATCCGGACAGGGCCATCTGCTCGATGAAGTCGCGGGCAATAGTTTTGCCCTTATCGGCATCGACACCAGCGAAGGTGACGTGGGGGCGGCGTCGGCACTCGCCCGCCGCTTCTTCGGCAATTGCATCATCGTGACGCAGGCAGCCTCCTCTGCCGACACCGACGTGCATGTAAACGGGCAGTATGTTCGTGCACAGGTTGCCGACAACCGTTTCGACGGGATTTTCGAAACGTACCGGGGGCAATGGCTGCTGGTACGTCCGGATCGTGTCGTAGCCGCAGCCGGGCCCTTGAGTCACCTGCAGGCCGATGCGTCTGCAATTCTGGAAACGATGTTCTCGGAGCAACATTCGTCTTCGCATCCGGCACCGCCGGCATCCGACCCCAGCCCGTCTCCGGTGCCTGCATGACGTGATCCCTTCAACAACCGGCCCGGCGGATCGGTCAAAAATTCCGGCGCCTTGAATATAGGTGGTGTTTCTTCTCACTCCTACACTGAATCGTCGGCGCAAAGCTGACATTCACCAAGGAGCAAAGAGACAATGGTTACTGATCGACAAGGCAACGCATTGGCCGGTGCGACGCCCCGGGCCGCCGAATACTTCGACGCGGCAATTGCATCGTTCAATCTTTATCGGGGCGATCCCCTCGGCACGATAGACAATGCCATCGCTGAAGCACCCGGCTTTGCAATGGCACACATCGCGAAGGCTTACATGTTCGCCACCGCCACGGAACCGGCAGCCACCGCGGAAGCGCGGAATATCGTGGTAAAGCTTGCCGCCATGCGCCTCGGGGAGCGGGAAAGGTCGCATCTGCGCGCGCTCGAGCTGCAGCTCGCCGGACGCTGGACCGACGCCGCACTGCGACTTGATCTGCATAACGCCGAGTATCCGCACGATATGCTGGCCATTCAGTGCGGGCACCTGATGGACTTCTATCGCGGCAATGCCCGCAACCTGCGTGACCGTATCTCGCGCGTCCTGCCCCAATGGACGGCAGACATGCCGGGCTACTCCATCTTGCAGGGCATGCATGCATTCGGGCTGGAAGAAATGGGCGACTATGCCCGGGCCGAAGACACCGGCCGCCAGGCAACCGATGCAGAGCCGTTCGATTCCTGGGCGCACCACGCTGTAGCCCATGTGCTGGAAATGCAGGGCCGGCCGGAGGAAGGCGTCCGATGGATGACGACGCGCCAGGCATACTGGGACGGAGACGAAAACTTCTTCAAGGTGCACAACTGGTGGCACCATGCCTTGTACCTGATCGAACTGGGGAAACCAGACGAGGCGCTGGCGCTCTATGACGTCTATATCCGAAAGGACTCGAGCGCCGTCGCACTTGATCTCGTGGATGCGGCGGCAATGCTCTGGCGCCTGCATCTGGCCGGTGTCGAGGCCGGTGATCGCTGGGCTGAAGTCGCCCGCTGCTGGGACGCCCATGCCGATGGCCGATCGTATCCCTTCAACGACTGGCACGCAGTAATGGCCTACCTGGGTGCTGACCGCCACGACGATGTAGTGCGGATCCTCTCAGAATTTCAGCGCGAAGCCGCTGACACCACGGAAGTGGACGAATGGATAAAAACCGTCGCTTTACCCGTGGTGCAGGGCTTCCGGGCGTTCTGGGAACAAGACTACGCCACTGCCGTGCACAAGTTGCACCCTGTACGCTTCATCGCAAATCGCTTTGGGGGCAGCCATGCGCAACGCGACATCATCGACCTGACATTGATCGAGGCGGCAGTCCGCTCGGACCAGAGGCCGTTGGCCATGGCGCTGGCGAATGAGCGCCTCGCCCTCAAGCCGGACGATCTTATGAACCGAAGCGTCCTGGCAGGTGTGACACAACCGCGTTCAACGCAGGCGGCGTAAAGCGGGATCGCCTTGCGCGGATATCAGCCGCAATAGATGGATTTCAGAACGGCGACGACCTGCTCGACGGCGGGATTCGCGATGCGGTAGTACAGCGTCTGCGATTCCCGCCGGTACGTGACAAGGCCCTCTTCGCGCATGCGCGCCAGATGCTGGGACAGCGCCGACTGGCTAAGGGGAATATGGTCGAGCATGGCACCGACTGACATTTCGCCAACTTGAATCAACAGGCAAAGCACCAGCAGGCGATTCTCGTTACCGATGGCTTTAAGCAGCGCAGCAGCCTTTCCGGCCCCCTCCTGCAGGAATTTCCGTTCCGCTTCGCTGAACGTGACTACGGTCATTAATTTACCCAAACCTAATTTAGCTTATACTTATATTTTGTCCTTCCCATTGGCGATCGTAGCGGCTTGATCCCTGTCAAAAACGCCCGACATAAACTGTTTCTAATTTAGTCGTTGCTAATAGAATGGGTTCATGTGCAACGACAAATCTACGTTCTCCTGTGCTGCGGGGCTCGGTTCTACCGACAAGGATGCTGTTTTCCCCTCCAGTATCACCCTGCTGCACGCCTCTCTTCCCCTTGTCTGGATTGCACAAGCTGCACTGATCGCCCTGGCGGTGACCCGCTTCGATGCAGGCATCTCCGGCGTCCTTCTTCCTGCCATCGGCATTGCGCTGCTCGCTGTCTTGCGGGCGATCACCGAAGCGTGGTGTGAACGACGGCTATTCGGCTCCGCACGACAACAACTGAGCACGTGGCGCCAGCACGGGCTCAACACCTTGGTGCAGCGCTCGCCCCTGGACCGGAAGCGCGTGCCCGCCGGGGAAGCCGCCAGCGCCATCGTTGAACAGGCAGAAGCGCTGCTGCCCTGGCTGACACGCTACCGCAGCGCTTTGCTGCGCGCCCGCATTGTTCCGCTCATCATCCTTCTGCCGGTCGCCTGGCTGTCGTGGGCAAGCGCTTTCGTGCTCCTGATCGCCGCTCCGCTCATTCCCTTGTTCATGGCAATAGTGGGCTGGCGCGCCCAGGAAGCCGGCCGGGAGCACTGGAAGGAACTGGGCAACATGCACGCCTACCTTCTGGACCGCCTGCGCGGCCTCCCAACGCTGCGCGCGCTCGACGCGGTGGACCGGAGCGCCACGACGCTGCGGGCGCAGGGCGAGCGCTTGCGTACCAAAGCGATGCGTGTGCTGCGCATTGCCTTCCTGTCGTCTGCCGTGCTGGAGCTGTTCTCTGCCCTCGGTGTGGCGATGGTAGCCGTCTACATCGGTTTTCATCTTCTGGGACACCTCGAATTCGGTACATGGAACGGTCCGCTGGCCCTCAGTGAAGGCCTGTTCGTGCTGCTGCTGGCACCCGCCTTCTTTGAACCGCTGCGTGAGCTTTCCGCCGTCTGGCACGATCGGGCATCCGGGCTGGCCGCCATGGAGACCTTGTCTTCCATTAGCGACGATGATTCGGCGCTGACTCTGGCTCCCCGGTGGTCAAACGAAAGCTCATCCGACGACTCCACGGAAGACGAGGCTTCCAGCCGTCCCCGTGGCGTCCGGGTGCGAGGACTGAGCTTCGGCTTTCCGGGTCAGCCGGAGTTATTCGAGGACGTCGACTTCGATATCGCACCTGGCGAGCATGTCGCCATCACGGGTGCGAGCGGCGCCGGCAAGTCCGTCCTGCTGGCATTGGTCGGCGGGTTGCTGGCCCCGCAGAAAGGGCTTATCTGCTTTTCTGATCACAATGGCGATACCGGCCTTCCAGCGCCTCGCACGGGCTGGCTGGATCAACACCCGCATGTCTTCGCCGCCACCGTGGCCCGCAATATTTCGCTGGACCGCGAGCATGTGGACCCCATCGCGGTGGACCGCGCAATCTCAGTGGCCAATCTGGGAAGTGTTCCCCAGGCACGACCGCACACCACGCTCGGCGAGCAGGGCCGCGGCCTGTCCGCCGGCGAAATTCGCCGCCTGGGGCTCGCACGCCTCGCAGCGGATTCTCGTCTGCAACTACTGCTGGCCGACGAACCGACTGCCAACCTCGACCGTGTCACTTCGGAACAGACCATCGAAGCGCTGTTGGGCATCGCACAAGGCAGGACCCTCATCGTTGCTACGCACGATCCCGAGCTCATCGGCCGGGTGGACAGGGTGATCTCTGTCAACGACCTCCAGGGAGGCAAGCGGCCATGAGCATGCGTACACCTCGCCGCAAGAAGTCTTCTGCCAGGGAAGCCGCAACCCTGCGCGCGCTGTGGCATGCATTGCCCCGACACGTGGTTTGGGCGGCACTGGCATCGGCAGTGACCATCATGGCCGGAATCGGCCTGCTCGGCTTGTCGGGCTGGTTCATTACCGCCACGGCCATCGCGGGCGCCACCATGGCCACGGCCCTGATGTTCGACGTGTTCGGCCCGTCTGCCGGCATCCGCCTGCTGGCGCTCGGCCGCACGGCAAGCCGGTATGCGGAACGGCTCTGGGGACACGATGCCATTCTCGGAGCGCTCGCAGCGATGCGCGAACGACTCTTTCGCGCCTGGGCGACGCCGCAAGGCGCCCGCGCACTGCGGCTGGAACCCGTCAAGCTGCTGTTTCGTCTCACCGGCGATCTCGATGCACTGGAGTCGGTCGTCCTGCGCTTTGCCCTGCCGGCCCTGGCGGCCGTCGCTGCCTGTCTGCTGACGGGAGCCCTGCTGGGATTTCTCGGTCCTGCTATCGGGCTGGCGTTCTTCCTGCTGCTCATGGGAATCGGGGTCGCCGTCACCCTACGCCTCATGCGATTCAGCGCCCTGACAGCCGCCCGCCGTTCGCGGCTCACTGAACGCATGCGCGCCGCGACCATTGATCTCATTTCGGGCCAGACGCCGCTGCTCATGGCCGGCCAGATCGGCGCCCACCGCTGGCAGATTCTCGGTCTCGAAGAAAGATTGGCCGCACAGGACCGCCGGCTGAACCAGATGGATACCGCCGCGGGCGCCGCCTATACAGCCTTCGGCGGCATCATCCTGGCCGCCACTGTCGTGCTGGCCGCGCATCTGGTGGCGGCTGGAAACGTAAGTCTGCCGGTCGGGGTGCTCTGCATTCTCGCGGTACTCAGCGTCATGGAGCCTTTCGCTGCTCTGCGCCGCGGGGCGCTCGAGGCCGGGCGTGCCTTGCTTGCTGCCCGGCGCCTCGCTCCGCGATCAGAAACTTCTTCAGATGATCGATCTTGGCCCGCAACGCCGCAGGCGCACTTAGGCGGGTCCCCTGCGGACGTCGTTCTGCGCATGAAAAGCGTCAGTGCCCGGTATCCCGGCACCGATCGTCAGGTCCTTTGCGACATCAATTTCGAACTGGCCCGTGGCGAGCGCATCGCCCTGGTCGGCGCCAGCGGCTCAGGGAAAACAACCATTCTGGCGCTCGCAATGGGCGAGCTGGCACCCATTGCAGGCGACGTCCATACCGGTCGCGCCAGCCTGCTCTCGCAGCGCGTCGACCTCTTTCTCGACACCGTACGCAACAACCTGCTGCTGGCCGACCCCGATGCCGATGACGCCCGGCTTTGGGATGCTCTCGAAGCCGCCGGACTGGCCGGTGCCATTCAAGCAAGTCCGCATGGTCTGGACAGCCTGCTTGGTGAAGGCGGCCTCGGCCTCTCGGGCGGACAGGCCAAACGCCTGGCCATTGCCCGCATGCTGCTGCAGCGGCGCCCTCTGTGGCTGCTGGACGAGCCGACGGAGTCGCTGGACGAGGCCACGGCCGACCATGTGCTGCGCACGCTGCTACGCCATGGCAGGGAGTGCGGCTGGCTGATGGCTACACATCTTTATCGCGAAGCCGTGCTCGCGGACCGCGTGCTGCGGATCGAGAACGGCACTATCGCCGGAGACTGGCGCAAGGGTACGCCGGGCTACACACGCGCGATCAACGAATTACGGGGAGGCGGCACCCATGCGCAGCCCGACCCCGACGCATACGTCCTTTCTTCGGAGAATGTTCCATGGAACTAGACATCGTGGCGCTATCGCGCCTTCAATTCGCGATGACAGCGCTCTATCACTTCATATTCGTGCCCCTCACTCTGGGGCTGTCGATCCTGCTGGCGATCATGGAGACCGTCTACGTCATGACCGGCCGCACCATCTGGCGCGACATGACGAAATTCTGGGGCGTACTGTTCGGCATCAACTTCGCCCTGGGCGTGGCCACCGGCATCGTGATGGAATTCCAGTTCGGCATGAACTGGAGCTATTACAGCCACTACGTGGGTGACATCTTCGGTGCGCCGCTGGCCATCGAGGGACTCATGGCCTTCTTCCTGGAGGCCACCTTCGTCGGCCTGTTCTTCTTCGGCTGGGATCGCATGTCGCGCGTCGGCCACCTGATCGCGACCTGGTGTGTCGCGCTCGGTTCCAACCTCTCTGCGCTCTGGATCCTGATCGCCAACGGCTGGATGCAGAATCCGGTCGGCGCGACCTTCAACCCGCAGACCATGCGCATGGAGATGACCGATTTCTTCGCTGTGCTCACCAACCCGGTTTCGCAAGCCAAGTTTGTCCACACGGTGTCCGCCGGCTACGTCACTGCCGCCGTCTTCGTGCTGGGCGTATCGGCCTGGTATGTCCTGAAAGGGCGCCATATCGAACTGGCACGCCGCTCCATGACGGTCGCCGCCTCGTTCGGGCTGGCAGCCGCCCTGTCGGTCGTGGTGCTCGGTGACGAAAGCGGTTATCTGACCACGGATCATCAGAAGATGAAGCTGGCCGCGATGGAAGGCATGTGGCACACGGAGCCCGCCCCCGCCCCCTTCTCGGTCATCGGCTTCCCCGACCAGGAAGCACGAGAAACGCACTATACCGTCCAGATTCCGTGGGTGATGGGCCTGATCGGCACGCGCTCGCTCACTACGGAAATCCCGGGCATTAATCAGCTGGTGTCCGAAGCCGAGTCGACCATCCGTAAGGGCATCCTCGCCTACGACGCACTGGAGCAAATCCGGGCCGCCGGAAACGGCACGACCAGCGGTGAAGCGGAAGCCATCTTCGAGAAGAACGGTCATGCCCTCGGCTATGCCCTGCTACTCAAGCGCTATGTCGAAGATCCGCGCATGGCAACCGAAGAACAGATCGCCCAGGCGGCACTGGACACGGTCCCGCCCGTCGCCCCGCTGTTCTGGACCTTCCGCGTCATGGTGTTCCTGGGCTTCTTCTTTATTGCCCTGCTGGCCACCTTCTTCGTGCTTTCCGCGCGACGCCGGCTGACGGCACACCCATGGCTGCTCAAGCTGGCGGTGTTCTCCATTCCCCTGCCGTGGATTGCCGCAGAGTTCGGCTGGATCGTGGCTGAGCTGGGCCGCCAGCCGTGGGTGATCGAAGGCGTACTGCCTACCGCCCTGGCCGTTTCCAACCTGGGCGCATCCACCGTGCTCATGACCTTGCTGGGCTTCGTCGCGATCTACACCGTATTGCTGGTGATTGAGGTGAAGCTGATGCTCAGCACCATCCGCAAGGGTCCACAACACGAAGCCGGCACGGCGGTGACCGGATCGGAAACCGCTGCCCTGTCCGCCTCCGGCGCCGTCGGCGCTCCGGCCCGCTGAATCCCATGAGTCTACTGGAGCCAAGACATGATTCTGCATGAACTGATTTCGTACGACGTGCTACGCGTCATCTGGTGGCTGCTGCTGGGCGTGCTCCTGATCGGCTTTGCCGTGACAGACGGCTTCGACCTGGGCGCCGGCACCCTGCTGCCCATCGTCGCTCGCGATGACGTGGAGCGCCGTGTGGTTGTGAATACCGTTGGTCCCGTCTGGGAAGGCAACCAGGTATGGCTGATCCTGGGTGGCGGCGCCATCTTCGCCGCCTGGCCACAGCTGTACGCCGTTTCCTTCTCGGGCTTTTACCTCGCCATGTTCGCGGTGCTGTTCGCATTGATTCTTCGACCTGTCGGGTTCAAGTACCGCAGCGCGCGTGAGAGCGAACGCTGGCGCCGCAACTGGGACCGGGCACTGTTCATCGGCGGCTTCGTGCCTTCGTTGATCTTCGGCGTGGCCATGGGCAACGTACTGCAGGGCGTTCCGTTCCGCATCGCCCCCGACATGCAGATGTACTACGACGGCACCTTCTTCGGGCTGCTCAATCCGTTCGCAGTGCTTTGCGGCCTGGTGTCGGTTGCAATGCTGACCATGCACGGCGCGACGTGGCTCGTGCTCAAGACTGAGGACGCGGTGAATGAACGCTCCCGCCGCTGGGGCATCATGACCGCCCTCGCGACCACGGTGCTTTATGCCGTGGCTGGTGTTGTCCTCGCCCGTTTTGTGGACGGCTACCAGATCACCAGCGAAATGGCCGCCGGCGGAGCGTCCAACCCTCTGCTGAAATCGGCCGCTCTCGCGACGGGTGCCTGGTTCGAGAACTATGGCAAGCAGCCGCTGTTGATGATCGTCCCGGCCCTGGGCCTGGCGGCTCCACTGCTGGCAGCCATCTTCCTGGTCGTGCGCCGACCGCTGGCCGCGCTGCTGGCCAGCGGTACCGGTATCGCCGCGATCATCGGCAGTGTCGGTGTATCGATGTTCCCGATCATCCTTCCGTCCAGCGCCGACCCGTCGGTCAGCCTGACTGTCTGGGATTCCTCCTCCAGTCACCTGACGCTTTTCATCATGCTGGTCTGCGCGGTGATCTTCATGCCCATCATCCTCGCCTACACCAGCTGGGTCTTCTCGATCCTGCGCGGCAAGGTCAAGGCAGATGACATTCGTGACGGGAAAGGCCACGCCTACTAAACCCGTTTCCCCGAAGGCCGCGGCTGACGCGTTCGCGGCCTTCTAAACCATCACCGTACAGGAGACCCATATGTGGTATTTCGCCTGGTTGCTCGGGCTGCCTCTTGCAGCCACTTTTGCCGTCATGAATGCCATGTGGCTGGAAGTAACGGAAGAAGACGAGTAACACCTGATACAAGGCCGCGGGTGTAACATGTATTCGACATGAACACTGACGCATCCGGACATCCCCACACCATACTGGACGCCCAGGCGCAAGCATTGCTGGCGCGCGCCTCGGGCTCGATTTCCCCGCAATCTGTCGCGCTCGCATGGCTCGACTGGGCCTCGCATCTGGCCACATCCCCAGGCAAGCTTGCCGCACTTTCCCATCTGGCCGTGGAACAGTCCACTGCCCTCACCCGCTACGCAACGCAAAGCGCGCTCGCCGCAGGCAGCGCAGCCCTGGGACGTCGCGGCATCGCGTTCGGCATGTCGACCACTTCGCAGCCCGAGCCACTGATCAACGACCGACGCTTCCGCGACCCGGAGTGGCAAAATTATCCGTTCAATATCCTGCACCAGGCGTTTCTGCTGAACCAGCACTGGTGGGACACGGCAACCCGCGATGTTCGCGGCGTGGATCCGCACCATGCGGACGTCATCAACTTCATCGCCCGACAGCTGTCGGATCTCCTGTCGCCGGCGAATCAGCTGCTGACCAACCCGCTCGCGCTGAACGTGACTGCGCAGGAGCACGGTGCCAATCTGGTTCGCGGCGCGCAGCACTTTCTGGAAGACATACAGCGCCTGCAAGGCGGCCATCTGCCCGTCGGCACCGAGAAATTTCAGGTCGGCAAGGATGTCGCCCTTACTCCGGGCAAGGTCGTGCTTCGCACGCCGGTCATGGAACTGATCCAGTACGAACCCCAGACAGAAAAGGTTCACCCCGAGCCTGTGCTGATCATTCCGGCCTGGATCATGAAGTACTACATCCTGGACCTTTCACCGCACAATTCGCTGGTGCGCTATCTCGTCGAGAACGGCTACACCGTATTTTGCATTTCCTGGAAGAACCCGGGCGACGCCGAGCGCGACCTGGGCATGGAAGACTATCTGGAACATGGCTTCACGGCGGCGCTCGATGCCATCGAAGCCATTGCGCCCCGACGCAAGGTGCATGCGACGGGCTATTGCCTGGGCGGCACCCTGCTCGCTATCGGTGTGGCAGCGCTCAACCGCGAGGGAAAGGACGACCGCCTGGCGTCGCTGACCCTGCTTGCCGCCCAGACCGACTTCACTGAGCCGGGCGAAATTGGCCTGTTCATTGACGAAAGCCAGGTGAGCATGCTGGAAGCGGAAATGGAGCTGGCGGGCTATCTGCGTGCCGACCAGATGGCCGGCGCCTTCCAGATGCTGCGTTCCTACGACCTGCTATGGTCACGGATGGTTCAGGAATACCTGATGGGCGAGCGCCAGTCGATGAACGACCTCATGGCCTGGAACGCCGACAGCACGCGCATGCCGGCACGCATGCACGCCCAGTACCTGCGCCGCCTGTATTTAAAGAACGAACTGGCCTCCAGCCGCTACCCGGTCGGCGGACGGCCCGTGAGCCTGGCCAATGTTGCCTTGCCCACCTTCTGCGTCGGAAGCGTAACCGATCACGTCGCGCCCTGGCGCTCGGTATACCGGCTGCACGATCTGTGCCCCTATGCTGAAATCACGTTCGTGCTGACAACGGGCGGCCACAATGCGGGCGTCGTCAATCCGCCCGGGCCGTCACGGCGCCGCTATCAAGTAGACACACGCCCGCCGAACGGCGGCGTACGCGGCCCGCACGCATGGCAGGCCGAGGCGCCCATGCACGAAGGCTCGTGGTGGCCGGAGTGGCTGGGCTGGCTCAAATCGCGCTCCGGTACGCCGGTCAACCCGCCGTCGATGGGCGCTGCCCGTAAAGGCTACAAGCCCCTGGCCGACGCGCCGGGCGAATACGTGCATGAACGCTGACACTTCCCTTCAACACTGACACTTCCCTTCAACACTATGAGGATCTGAATGACTGAACGTTGCGCTTTGATCACCGGCGGTACCAGCGGCCTGGGCGAAGCTATGGCGCGCCGGCTTCATGATGCCGGACACACCGTACTGGTCACCCATCACGCCGGCAGCCACAATGCCGACCATTGGCTGGAAGACCAGGCAGCGCAGGGCTACCGCTTTCGTGTCTACGAAGTGGACGTAGCCGACCACGAAGCCTGCCAAGATCTGGCCCGCCAGATCGAAGCCGACGGCCACGAGGTGGACATCCTCATCAACAATGCCGGCATCACGCGCGACGCCACCTTCCGCAAGATGGACAAGGGCAAGTGGGACGACGTTCTGCGCACGAACCTCGATTCCATGTTCAACATGACCAAGCCCTTCATCGACGGCATGACCTCCCGCGGATGGGGACGGGTCATCTGCATATCGTCCGTCAACGGCACCAAAGGCCAGTTCGGGCAAACGAATTATTCAGCTGCCAAGGCAGGCATCCAGGGCTTCACCAAGGCGCTCGCACAAGAGGTCGCCCGCAAAGGCGTGACCGTGAACGCGATTTCCCCGGGTTACATCGCTACCTCGATGGTTGCCGCGGTCGACCCCGAAGTCCTTGAAAAGCAGATCGTGTCGCAGATTCCCATGGGCCGTCTTGGTCGCCCGGAAGAGATTGCCGCCACTGCTGCCTTCCTCTGCACGGAGGAAGCCGGCTACATCACCGGTGCCAATATCGCCGTGAACGGCGGTCTGCACATGTATTGACGCATGCCCGTGAATTCCTCATTTTCCGCACTTCCACTTTCGCCCGCCCAACTCGAGAACCTCGGCCAGATGGGCTATGCGGCCATGACGCCCATCCAGGCGCTGAGCCTGCCAATCATTCTGCAGGGTCGCGATCTGATCGCTCAGGCCAAGACCGGTAGCGGCAAAACGGCCGCCTTCGGCCTGGGCATCCTGCATCGCCTCAACCCCGAGCGGTGGGCCATCCAGGCGCTCGTCATCTGCCCCACGCGCGAGCTTTCCGAACAAGTGGCGACCGAGCTTCGACGCCTGGCGCGGGCGGAAGGCAACATCAAGGTGCTTACCCTCACGGGCGGCGCATCCGCCCGGCCGCAAATCGAATCGCTGGCGCATGGCGCCCACATCGTCGTCGGCACGCCGGGACGCCTGCTGGACCTCATGGGAAGGCAGGTACTCGATTTATCGGCCGTACATACTTTGGTGCTCGATGAGGCGGACCGCATGGTCGACATGGGTTTTTTTGCCGACGTGATCGACATCGCTGACGCCTGCCCGGACACACGCCAGACACTGCTGTTCTCGGCCACCTACCCGGACACCATACAGAGGGACGCCGACCGCCTGCTGCGAAATCCGGAAATGGTGCAGGTGGACACCGTCCACGAGGCGGATCAGATCCGCGAGCAATTTCATGAGGTCACGGAAGACCGGCGCGCAGAGGCCGTGTCCATACTGCTGCGGCACTTTCAGCCGGAATCGGTCCTGGCGTTCTGCAACACCAAGGCTGCTTGTGTGGAGCTCGCGGCTACCTTGCGACACGAAGGCTTTAACGCGCTGGCCCTGCATGGCGACATGGACCAGCGCGATCGCGACGATGTCCTGGCGCAATTCACCAACCGCAGCTGCACCATCCTGGTGGCAACCGACGTGGCGGCCCGCGGGCTGGACATCCCCATGCTGCCCATGGTCATGAACGTGGAGCTTGCACGCGAGCCGACCGTGCACATCCATCGCATCGGCCGCAGCGGACGGATGAATGAACAAGGTATGGCCCTGAGCCTCTGCACACCGGACGAAAAACATGTGGCCGCCCGCATCGAGAAACGGATGGGGCGACCGCTGGAATGGCGCCCGTTGCCTCGCCTGAAACAACCCTTGGGCCGCCCCGCGAAGGCGCCGATGGCAACGCTGCTCGTGCTGGGAGGTAAGAAAGCCAAACTGCGGCCGGGTGACTTGCTTGGCGCACTCACCGGCGATGGCGGGCTCACGCGGGAACAGGTCGGCAAGATCATGATCACCGACCAGGTGTCCTACGTCGCGCTGGATCGCGCCATTGCCCGCCGCGCCTTTCCCCGGCTGAGCGGGATACCGATCAAGGGCAGGATGCAGCGGATGAAGCTGCTTTGACGGCAGGTGCCATCGCTTCGCGCCGCTTCATGACGCGGATGATGGCATTGAGCGCCACCCCGTACATCGGTACGAAGAACAGCAGGCTGACGCCCAACTTGATGACGTAATCCACCACGGCGATCTCGCCCCAATTCGCCGCCATAAAGGGATTGCTGCTGCGCCAGAACGCAATGCTGAAGAACGCCAGCGTATCGAGCGCCTGGCCGAATACCGAAGCGGCAGCCGGGGCGATCCACCACTGCACGAAGTTACGACGCATGCGATCGAAGACCTGCACGTCAAGCAACTGGCCCAGCACGTAAGCAGCAAAACTGGCGAACGCGATGCGGAACACGAAGGTATTGAACGCCGCCAGCGCCTCCACGCCGTTGAACTGGCCTTCATGGAACAGCACCGACACGATATACGACGCGATCAGCGCCGGAATCATCGCGCGCATAATCACCTTGCGTGCCTCGGCCTTGCCGATCAATCGAACGGTCAGGTCCGTCGCCAGGAAAATGAAGGGAAAACTGAAAGCGCCCCAGGTGCTGTGGAACCCGAAGAGATCAATCGGAATCTGCACCAGGTAATTGCTGGCAATGATGATGAAGATGTGGAAGGCGACCAGCAACGCGAGGTAAAACGGCACCCGCGATTGCGGCGTAGAGGAAGAAGTCATTTCAGACCTTTTTGATGAATGGGGTGAGGGAACCCATGAAAATCGTGCAATCCGCAATTATACGCCGTCGGCATCCACGCTCTGGCCGTGTGCCGCTTTCCTGCGTACACTGCGCGGCATGCTGCGCATCGACAATCTCGGCAAACGCTACGGCGATCACCTCGTCTTCCGGGGCCTGACTCACCGCTTCGGCCCCGGCTGCGTCGTGCTTTGCGACGAAGAAAACACCGGTAAATCTACCTTGCTGGCCATCATCGCGGGCATCCTCGCACCCGATGAAGGCGACGTCTGGGTGGACGGCCATTCAGTGCTGCGGCAACCGGAACGCGCCAAAGCGCGCCTCGCCTACGTGCCCCCCGACTGCGAGGCGGCCGCCGGACACACCGGGCGCGGCATACTGGAACAGGTGGCGGCCCAGAAGAACACAACCATCGACGATGACGTGCTCGAACTCGCCGATGCTCTCGGGCTTACGCCGCACCTGGACAAGCCGTTTTCGCACCTCTCCACCGGCACCCGACGCAAAGTCTTCCTGACCGCTGCGGCACTGGGCGACCCCGCCGTCATCATCGCTGACGGCCCCAGCGACGGGCTGGATGCCTCGGCCCGCGCGGTCCTGGCAGATGTGTTCGCTTATTGGGGTGAGGAAAAAGTGGTGCTGTTTGCCAGCCACGATGCGCGGCTGGTGGAGGGGTGTGCGGCGCGGCGGCTTCGGCTCTAAGACCCCTCACCCACCAGTATCTACTTGCCCAGCATGTTCTCGGGCAGCCACGTCACCAATACGGGGAAGGCAAACAAAATCAGCGTGGTAATGATCTCCATAATCACGAACCACCATGCGCCGCGGAATATCTGTGACAACGGCGTGTTGCGACCAATCCCCGCGATCACATAGACGTTTAGACCGACAGGCGGAGTAATAAGCCCGATCTCACACATCTTCACTGCAAGAATACCGAACCAGATCGGATCAAATCCCAGCGAGACCACCGTCGGGAACATGATCGGCAAGGTAATCACCAGCATGGAGAACGCATCCAGGAACATCCCGAGGGGGAAGTACACCAGAAGCAGCAGGCCCACGATCAGCCATCGGTTCAACGGCGCCTCGACAACAGCACCGGCTATGGCTTGGGGCACCTGCGCCAAGCTGAGGAAATAGCTGAATACGGCTGCCCCAACGATGGTCATCATAATCATGACGGTCGTGGTGGCCGAAGAACGGAAGCTCTGATACATGCTGCGGCCCAGTGTAGGCCTGGCGCTTCGCGAGAAGCACAGCATCAGAAAGGCCACGAAGGCACCGACTGCGCCCGCTTCCGTGGGGGTGACCAAACCCATGTAGATTCCACCCAGCACGGCCACGAAGAGAAGAATGACCTGCCAGGCGTCACGCAGCGAAAACAGACGCTCCTTCCATGATGCCTTGTCGACCGGAAGCTGCCTGTGCTTCAAGTTCTTCGCAACAACCCACGTGCCGAAGATGAATACCGCCGTCGTGAGGATGCCCGGTATGATTCCCGCGACCAGCATCTTGCCTGCAGACACTTCAGTCAGCGCAGCATAGAAAATCAGCAATACGCTCGGGGGTATCAGCACGCCCAAGACGCCGCCGGCAGCAACGGCACCTGCCGACAGGCGCGGATCGTACCCCGCTTCTTTCATTTCAGGGATCGCTACAGATCCGACTGTGGCCGCCGTCGCCACGCTCGAACCCGATGTGCAGGCAAAGCCGGCGCTTGTCAGTACACTGGCCATGGCCAGGCCGCCAGGCCAGTGCCCCACCCATTTGCGCGCCACACTGAACAAACGATGACCGACCCCCGCATGATGGGCGAACGCCCCCATCAGTATGAAGAGCGGTACGACAGTGAGCAGGTAGGATGCCGACTGATGGTAGGAGAACGATTTCAAGCGGTTCAGAACGAAATCAAGGTTCTCTACCATGATGATTCCGGCCACGCCCGATAGCCCCAAAGCGGCAAATACCGGCGTACCGATGGCCATCAGGACGAAAATCAAAGTTGTCGCCACGATGGTGGCTGTTACGTAATCCATATTCTTCTCGTTGGATGCTTCATCACGCCCGGCGGGTCTTGAACAGGTTTTCCCATCGCCGGTACAGCTATGCGACTCAGTGCAAAGACCCCGCTATGTCTTGATTCGCGGCGCTCCGACGCACCTCCCCGCTGACGAGAATGCGCAGTACTTCGAAGGCCATTTGAAGAAAGCCAAACCACAGACCGACCGCCAGCACGATCTTCGCCCACCAGATGGGAAACTGAACGTAGCCCCAACGGAACTCTCGAATTGAAGTGGAAGCAATGGCGTCCTGCGTCGACGGAACAGCCAGCAACAAAAGAAGGAGTGCCGCCATGGACCACGAAATGACTTCCATCACAAGGCGCACGGAATGCGGTACCTTTTCCAGCAGCATCGTGACGCGTATATGGGCGTCGTCCACTTTGGTCCAGCCCAGCCCCATGAATACCAGCAGCACCATACTGGTTTCCGCCATTTCAAAAACGCCGGAAATCGGGCGTCCTGTAATGGCGCGCACCGTCACATCCAGGGTGGTCCCCAACATCAGGAAGCCCAGGCATAAGAGCGCGGCCAACCCGAATAAATTGGAAAGCCTGTTGAATACGGCATCGAGATGCTTCATCTTCACTCCTGCATTCCCCAAAAGGGTGGCCGCAAGCCTGCATCACGTCTCGTCGATAAGAAGACAGGACGCGCACCACGGCTTGCGGACTCAGTCTGGCTTGATCAGCCGAGCGCAATTTCCTCAGGGCGCAGCAGCTTGCCCTGTGGCGCATGCTTTGCAATTGCCGTCTGAATCAGCGCTTGCATCCCGTTTCCATCAATGCCTGCAGGCTTCGCGACGGTATCCACCCACTTGTTGACCTGCGCCGGTTGCACTGCCTCCTTGGCAGCCTTCTTCAGATCGTCCGACCAGATATTGAACTTGACGCCTTCGGCCAAAGCCCGTTTCACGTACTCGCGGTTGGCGTTGTCGTACACGGTGTGGTACTGACCGTCGTAGATTTCGGCCACAAGTTCATTGCATAGCTTCTGGATGTTTTCCGGTAGGGAATTCCAGTAATCGATATTCATGATCGTCGCTGCCGGCGCGTGCGGCCCGTCACCAATGTCGGTGAAGTGCGGAGCGATTTCATGCAGGTTGTAGGCAATGGCCGTAATGAAGTCGAAACCATAGACGCCATCAAGCACGCCGCGTTCGAGTGCGGTATAGACCTCTGGCGCCGCCATAGGAACAGCTGTGCCGCCGAGTGCTTCGATGACATCCGTAGCGACTCCATAACCACGAATCCGCTTGCCCTTGAAATCTTCAATCGAGTTAATGGGCGTTCGGGTGATCAGCGGCGCATAGTTCCAGTTTGTCCAATACATGACCTTGGATTTGTGGCGCTTTTCCCATTCATCGCGCAGAGGCTGGAAATTGTCGTACACGTCGCGGGAGCGAACACGTTGAGCGGAAAACCACCCATGGCGCCCGCACCGGCGAGCGCGCCCGCTGTCTTCAGGAAATGACGTCGTTGCATGATGCCTCCTCTTATTGGATGTTCTGGAACTGCATGGAGTCGCTTCGGACGAATAC
>JAJUGH010000018.1 GCA_029268265.1 Alcaligenaceae bacterium
CCGGTGCCGACGTTCAATAACGGAACAAGCGCCGCCAACGGAGCCGCAATGACACCGAGCGCCACGGCCGCACCGGCTCGTGCCGCAATGGGTCCCGGTTGCACGCCCACGTCGGGGTTCTTGAAGGTCCCCTTGGCATAAAGCGGTGAGCGCAAGGTCAACACCCGCAGCGTCTTGTTCTCCGGCCGGATGTCCAGGTCCAGCACTTCATTCTTCAGATTGATGGTGCCTTCCATCGTCACCACCGCATCCTCCGTCTCCAGCACGAAGGCGCGCGTGTTCATGACGCCGTCCTTCACTCCGAAGTCGGCGGCCAGGCATTCCAGCATCACCTGCTCATCGCCGAAAAGCTTCACAAAAATGACGTTGGCGACGTTCAGGCCGGCGGCCTCGATGAGGAAGCGGCTGATCGTGCCCCGGCTCAGTGCCAGGCTCAACTCGCCGTTCGAGGATCCAAGCAAACCTGCAATTGAATCGCCGCTGCCGCGCAAGGCCGCATTGCCATGCAGCTCGCCAAAGCTGGCGTTCATGGATTCAGCGCCGGGGAAGAGCTGCTTGAGCTGCAGGCCGCGCGCTTCGGATTTCATGTCGGCGTGCAGGACATCGCCCTGACCATCGACACGCAGGTAGTTGGTGAGCGTGCCGCCGGCCATGCCGAAGTTGAGCGGCTCGAACGACAGCACCCGGTCCTGGAGCTTTACATGCGCCACGATATTATCGAAAGGCAGGTCTTCGTCGCGGTCGATGCGTCGGCCTTCGAAACGCACGTCGGCATCCATGAGGTCCCACGTTTCACTGCCTATCCGGGATACCGGTAGCGCCTTGTCCGCCGGCTGCTCACGCTCGTCCTGGTCGGGCTTCTCTTTCTCCTTTCCTGGATCATCCTCTTCGTCCGCCTCGCTCGAATCGATGCCGATCAGCGGGCCGAGATCGCGAAAACGCAGAAGGTTGGAGGCGACAACGCCCGCAAGTAGCGGCCGCGGTTCCCGCTGGTGGTACTCCAGCGATCCTCGCAGGTCGCTCTCCCCCACCAGACCTTCGAACTCCTGGTAATGCCAGACATGATCCTCTCCATCAAGCTTGGCTATCAACCGCCCGCTGGTGCTGAAAGGCGGGGTGGTCGGAAGTGCCAGCCCGAACAAGGCGTTCAGGTCTGAAAGGCTCGAGCCTTCAAGGCGCAGCCCGACGTCCAGCGACGCGAGGCCCTGCGGTGCCGTCATCGACCCTTCGATGGCGATGCGCGTCTGGCCGAAACTGACTTCACCTTGCATGGGAAACGGCTCGCTGCCCTCTCTGAGGGATAGCAGGCCGCCCACCTTGCCGGTCCCGGCCACTTCGGCGTCGTTATAGGTACCGGACGACTCCCAGTCCATGCCGTAGCCGCCTTCGGCATCGGTATCCAGACTGTTGAACCGGGTGCGCATGTCCAGCTTGCGGGTCTCGTCGGTTACCTGCACTTCCACGCGCTGCAAGGCGATGCTTTGCAGATCGACCGTCCATCCCGAGTCCTCGTCCTCTTCACGCGCCTGCTTTCGCTCATAGACCCAATTATTGTTTCCTTCCGCATTACGCTCGAGCAGGATGCGGCTGTCCCCGATCTCCAGCCGTGGAATCTCGACATGCCGCGAGAGCAGCGGAATCGGGTTCACCGATAAGGACAGGCGGGCGATGCGCCCCATCTCGTCATGCGTGCCCGAAAACCCTTCCGGATGGCCTGCGACGATGTCGTGTGCCGTAATCTGTGGCCAGGGAATGATGCCGCCGCGCCATTGCCAATCGACGTCCAGGTCCCCCTCGATGGACACCGGCCGTTGCAAGGCATCGGACGCCTTTTCCTCGACGTAGGGACGCAGGTAGTTCCAATTGAAAAGGGCCACCACCAGCACCAAAAGTGCCAGCAAGGCCACCAGCCCTCCGATTGTCCACGCAGCGATTCGAGCCACACGATTCATCGTCGTTCTCCCCGGGCCGGCGATGAAAAAGGCCCGCTTGCGCGGGCCTGCAAAATTGATTCCCGGACTTTACGCGGGTTCGGTAGCCGGGGCTCGCATGGACCCCGTCGCCGCATAGCGACGATGCCACTCGAAGGCCTCGCCAAGAAGGTGTGGAGTGTGTCCACCCACCGCACAGGCGCGCCGGTGATAGCTGCGAAGCTCATCGCGGTAGTCGGGGTGAACGCAACGCTCAATAATCATTGCCGCCCGCTCTCGAGGCGCCAGCCCACGCAAGTCGGCCAGTCCCCATTCGGTGGCGACGATGTCCACGTCATGCTCGGTGTGGTCCACGTGAGTCACCATGGGAACGACACTGGAGATTGCACCGTTCTTGGCCACCGACTTCGTGACGAAAATGGACAGATGCGCGTTGCGGGCGAAGTCGCCGGAGCCGCCGATCCCGTTCATCATATGGGTGCCGCCCACATGGGTGGAATTGACGTTGCCATAGATGTCGAATTCGAGAGCCGTATTGATGGCGATAATTCCCAGGCGGCGGACGATCTCCGGATGATTGCTGATCTCCTGCGGCCGCAACACCAGCCGCGAGGCATAGCGCCCCACATTGTCCAGAAAGCGGCGGTTCATGTCGGCCGACAAGGTGATGGAGGAGGCGGAAGCAAAGGTGAATTGCCCCGAATCCAGCAATTCGAAGGAGCTGTCCTGCAAGACTTCGGAGTACATCGTCATGCCGCTGAAGGACGATTCCAGCAACCCATGCAGCACGGCGTTGGCAATGGTGCCGATGCCTGCCTGCAGCGGCAACAGGGCCGGCGTCAGGCGGCCGGCCGATACTTCGCCGGAGAAGAAGTCCACGACATGACGCGCGATCGCCTCGGTGTCGGCATCCGGCGGCAGATTGCTGGAGGGGCTGTCGACGCTGTCCGTAAGCACGATGGCGACGATCCGCGACGGGTCCACGTTGATTGATGCCGCCCCAATACGCTGCGATACCGAAGTCAGCGGAATGGGCTGCCGGTCCGGCCGTTCGCCCGGTACGTAAATGTCATGCAGACCTTCCAGCTCAAGCGGCATGGCCAGGTTGAGCTCGATGATGATTTGCCGCGCCTGTTGCACGAAGCTGGCTGTATTGCCGACTGACGTGGTGGGAACGATGGAACCGTCTTCCCGGATCGCGGCGGCTTCCACAATGGCAATGTCGATACCCGGTAGATTTCCGCCCCGTAATTGTTCCACGGTTTCCGACAAATGCTGGTCTACAAACATTACCCGGCCGTCATTGATGTCGCGTCGCAAGCGCGAATCGGCCTGGAACGGCATGCGACGCGCGATCAGCCCGGCTTCCGACATCATGCCGTCACTATCGTTGCCCAACGAGGCACCGGTCAGAATATTGAGCTTGAGCCCGTCCTCACGCGCACGGCGCGCCAGCGCATCCGGCAGCGCCTTGCAGTCGCCTGCCTTCGTGAAGCCGCTCATGCCTACCGTCATGCCGCTACGGAAGAAAGTGGCTGCCTGATCGGCAGACATCACCCGGCTCTCCAGCGCCGGTTTGCGTATCCTGTCTCTATGCATGGCTCTTCTCTATCATTCTGTTTCAACGTCTATAGAGGCAGGTTAGCATTGAGATCATGAATAAAAATGCTTGCTACCAGTCGCGAAATTCATGAGGAAAACTGCCATGGACATACGTTCACTGCGCTACTTTACCGAGACCGTACGACTGGGCAGTTTCACCGATGCGGCGCGCCATCTTGGCGTGACGCAATCGACGATCAGCAAGATGATCCGGCAGCTGGAAGACGAGCTCGGCGAAGTGCTGTTGCTGCGTGATGTCCGCGGGCTGGCGCCCACGGATACGGGGCGAGTGGTCTACGAGCGTGGTCGTGAGATTCTTGCAGCGATGCAGCAGCTCGAACAGGAGGTGCGTGAAACCCAGGCGGTGGCCCGCGGCCGTCTGGCTCTGGGCATGCCTCCCATGATCAATATCCTGTTCACTGAAGTGCTGAAGCGCTTTCGCCAGAAGCATCCTGGTGTGGAGCTTCTCCTGCATGAGCGTACGGGCAGGCAGGTGGAGCAACTGGTGGAGGTTGGCGAGTTGGCGGCCGGCATGAGCGTCTTGCCGGTCGAGCCACGTGCGGGCATCGCGGCGGCCCACGTAGCATCGCATCGGGTGTGGGCGCTTGCCGCCGAAGGCACCTTGAAGGGTGAGGCGGAGACCGTCTCGTTGCGGACGGTGGCGCAATTGCCGCTGGTACTGCTGAACGACGATTTTGCGCTGACGCGCCTGCTGAGGCGGCACTTCGCACGGGCCGACGTCGAACCACGTATCGCCGCGCAGAGCGGTCAGTGGGACTGGACGGTTTCGATGGCCCGGGCCGGAATGGGCGTCGCGTTATTGCCGGAACCTTTCATCGAGCGCATCAACAAGCGTGGCCTGGTGTGCAAGCCGGTCTCGCAACCCGAAGTCCTGTGGGAAATTACCCTGCTGTGGAATCCGGATCGCAGCTCACATGCACTGCAGGCCTGGCTGGAGCTATGCAAGGAGGTGTTGGGAGGCGAATGGCCCGACTCGCCGGAAGATAAAACCTGACGTTTCGGCGTGGCGCAGCGAAAAAAAAGCCTCGTCACGAAGGACGAGGCTCTAGCTACATTACCGCTCCGGGGCAGTGCCCCCGAGACAGTACGGGACGTCAGGCGGAAGCTTCCGCCTTCACGCCTGCTTCTTCCGTTTCATCCACGGAACTGCGGATCAGGTGATCGAAGGCGCTAAGTGCTGCCTTGGAACCTTCGCCTGCCGCGACGACGATCTGCTTGTACGGCACCGTGGTGACGTCGCCGGCGGCAAAGACGCCTGGCAACGACGTCTGACAACGTGCGTCGACTTCGATCTCACCGAAGCGCGAGAGCGCGATGGTGTCCTTCAGCCATTCCGTGTTGGGTACCAGGCCGATCTGAACGAAGACCCCTTCAAGCTCGACACGATGCTCCACACCGGTGTTGCGATCCTTGTACGACAGACCGTTCACCTTCTTGCCGTCACCGTGAATCTCTGTAGTCTGGGCCGAAAGCAGAATGTCGACGTTCGGCAGACTGCGCAGCTTGCGCTGCAGCACTTCGTCGGCCCGCAGACCATCGTTGTACTCGAGGAGCGTCACATGCTGCACGATGCCGGCCAGGTCAATGGCGGCTTCCACACCGGAGTTACCGCCACCGATCACTGCGACGCGCTTGCCCTTGAACAGTGGGCCATCGCAGTGCGGGCAATAGGCGACTCCGGCATTGCGATACTCTTTCTCACCCGGGACGTTGACTTCACGCCAGCGGGCCCCGGTGGCCAGGATCACTGAACGGCTCTTGAGTACACCGCCGTTCTCGAGCTTGACCTCGACCATCTTGCCGGGGGTGAGCTCCACGGCGCGCTGCAGATTCATGATGTCGACGTCGTACGCCTTGACGTGTTCTTCAAGGGCAGTCGCGAAACGCGGACCTTCGGTTTCCTTCACCGAAATGAAGTTCTCGATCGACATGGTGTCCAGCACCTGACCGCCGAAACGCTCGGCAACGACGCCGGTACGGATGCCCTTGCGCGCTGCATATACTGCGGCTGCGGCGCCAGCCGGGCCACCGCCGACGATCAGGACGTCGAATGGATCCTTGGCGCTGAGCTCTTCAGCCTTGCGCGATGCGGCCGACGTATCCAGCTTGGCAAGGATCTCCTCGACGCTGGAGCGACCCTGGCCGAATACTTCACCGTTCATGAAGACGGTGGGCACGGCCATGATCTGACGCGCCTCGACTTCCTGCTGGAACAGCGCGCCGTCGATCGACACGTGCTTGATGCGCGGGTTGATCACCGACATGGTGTTCAGCGCCTGCACAACATCCGGACAGTTCTGGCAGGACAGCGAGAAGTAGGTTTCGAACTCGTAATCGCCCGGCAGCTGACGAATCTGCTGGATGACGGCTTCGTCCAGCTTGATGGGGTGGCCGCCGACCTGCAGCAGCGCCAGCACGAGCGACGTGAACTCGTGTCCCATGGGGATGCCGGCAAACGTGACACCGATGTCGGTTCCGACGCGAGCAATGCGGAAGGCAGGCTTACGATCGGAGAGGTCGCTACGCTCGACCAGCGTGATCTTGTCCGACACGGCGGCGATTTCTTCTAACAGCTCGCGCAGCTCCGCCGACTTCGGCGAGGCGTCAAGGCTCGCAATGAGCTCGATCGGCTCACGGAGCATTTCCATGTAGGACTTCAGCTGGGCTTTGACATTGGCTTCTAACATAACGTGGCGACCTCTCAAATCATTTTGGCGGAGCCGCGTCCGGCTCGTGACCGGACGCGGATTAGTACAGGCAAACCCGTGTTGCGGGCCCCGGCCTTAGATCTTGCCAACCAGGTCCAGCGAGGGCTTCAGGGTCTCAGCGCCTTCTTCCCACTTAGCGGGGCAGACTTCGCCCGGGTGAGCGGCGATGTACTGAGCAGCCTTAACCTTGCGCAGCAGCTCGGAAGCCACACGGCCGATGCCGTTGTCGTGCACTTCCATAACCTTGATGTAGCCTTCGGGGTCAACCACGAACGTACCGCGCAGCGCCATGCCTTCTTCTTCGATCAGCACTTCGAAGTTGCGGGCCAGCGTCTGGGTGGGGTCGCCGATCATCGGGTAGTTCACCTTGCCGATGGCGTCGGAGGTGTCGTGCCAGGCCTTGTGCGAGAAGTGCGTATCGGTGGAGACGGCGTAGATCTCGACGCCCAGCTTTTGGAATTCTGCGTACTGCTCAGCCAGGTCTTCCAGTTCGGTCGGGCACACGAACGTGAAGTCGGCGGGATAGAAAACGAACACGGACCACTTGCCGGCAACGCTCTCGTTGCTGACGTCAACAAACTTGCCGTTGTGATAGGCAGTTGCTTTGAACGGCTTGATTTGCGTATTGATCAAGGACATTGCGTTTTCCTTATGTTGGGTGGGTTGAAAATCGTTCACAAACACTAGTGTAGGCGGCTGGTGCCTATAAATCTAATTGATTGTGTTTATTCGGATGATTGAACTGGGCTATCAGTACCGCCGGTAGTCCGCGGGCCTCGCGGCGTGGACCGGCATGCCGCCAGCTTAATTCATCAACATTTCTATATAGGGACCAACCCTAGTATTACAAGGGCTTAAGTCGACGCCTTGGTGCCGGCTTCACGGGGGCGCACGAACAGGCGCCGGCCCGCACCCCATCCACTGGCCATGGCCGCAAGCCCGATGCCTGCAAACAGCCACCCCGTGGCTGCATAGCTGCCGGTGGCATCGAACAGCATGCCTACCAGCATTGGGCCAAACGCGGCCAGAACATAGCCGATGGCTTGCGACATGCCGGAAAGCCGAGCCGCGACCCGCGGATCCGCCGACCTGAGGATGATCACCGTCATGGCGATGGCAAACAGACCGCCCTGCCCGATCCCCTGCAGCAATACCAGCACGGGAAGCCAGGCGGTCGGCGCGACCAGCAGGCCCAGCAGCGTGCTGGCCGCCAGAAACGCAAGGCTGACATTGATGACACTCTGCGAACGGAAACGAGCCGCAAGGGGCGGAATCAGCAAGCAGGTAACCACCTGCACCATGATCGAGCCCGATACGTAGAAACCGGCGGTCACGCCATCAAGCCCTCGCCAACGCAAGATAGGCGCCATCCAGCCCATCACGCAATAAGCCAGGGCCGACTGCAGGCCCATGAAACAGGCAACCTGCCATGCCAGCCCATCGTGCCACAGCCGCAGTGCCGGCATGCTGCGCGAGCCGGGCTGCGCAGATTGCCCGAGACAACGCGGCAGCCACAGCACGGCGACCACAAACGCCGGCACCGCCCACACGGCCAGCGCGAACCGCCATGACCCACCCGCCTCCGCAAGGGGAACCGTGAATGCCGCGGCAGCCGCTGCGCCGCCGCATAGCGACATGGTGAAAAGCCCCGTCATGAGCGGTACACGGTCCGGGAAGTCTCGCTTCACCACGCTTGGCAGCAAGACGTTCCCCATGGCGATGCCTGCACCGGCCATGGCGCTGCCTGCGAATAGCATGGCGGTGGTGTCCGCAGCGCGTAGCGCGGTACCGGCAGCGATCAGCGTGAGCACCAGCATGAGCACACGCTCGGCACCGTGGCGATCCGCAAGCGTTGCGGCAAAGGGCGCGAAGAGGCCGAGGCACAGCACCGGCAAGGTAGTGAGGTATCCGGCCACGGCGCCCGACACGCCGAGCGCCTCCACGATTTCCGGAAGCAATACCGACAGACTCGGGAAAAGTGGCCGCAAATTGAACGCAATGAGCAAAAGGCACGCGCCGAGATAAAGCCGGCCGGACAGGCGGGAAACCAAATTCATTTTTATTCGAGGGGTAGCGCGGAAGCGTGCTTGTTCAACCACGCCATCATAGCGCCTGACCGCGTGTGGGCATAACGATTGCAGTAAGGATGGTGCATTCTGCTAACCCGAAATGGAGAGGACCCGACATGGACACGAATATGGACATATCCGCGGCCCGCGAACACTACCTTGACTGGCTGCGCGATGCCCACGCAATGGAAGAGCAAGCCGAAACGATGCTCAAGGCGATGGAAGGCCGCCTGGAGCACTATCCGGAACTGCGCATGCGCATTACCCAGCATATTCAGGAAACGCGGCATCAGGCCGATCGCCTGCGTCGCTGCATTGAAGACGCCGGCGGCGATACCTCCTTGCTGAAGGACATGACGGGCAAATTCATGGCGACGATGCAGGGCTTCAGTGGCGCGATGGCTTCAGACGAAGTCGTAAAGGGCGCCATGTTCAGCTACGCATTCGAACACATGGAGATCGCCGCCTACCGCAATCTTATTGCCGCCGCGAGGCTGGTGGGTGACGCCACGACCGCGCGCGTCTGCGAGGAAATCCTTGCTGAGGAAATGGCAATGGCGAAGTGGCTCGAGGAGCACATGGGTGCCGTGGTGAGCCAATTCCTTGCCCGGGCCGGGACCAATCCCGGTGCCGCCAAACGCTGAGCGGCACCATCACAATATTACGCGCGAGGGCGCCATGGCCGACCACAACGCCGCAGTAGCCGGTTCCCGTGAACTGCTCATTTGCTTTTCACACCTGCGATGGAACTTTGTCTATCAACGCCCGCAACATTTGATCTCGAGGTTCGCACGACAGTACGACGTTATGTACTTTGAGGAACCCGTGCACGATTCGGATACTGCGCGACTGGAGGTCCGTCCAGCTGCGGACGGCCTCGATGTCCTGGTGCCCCATATTCCAGCAGGAGAGGACGCCGCATTCGTCCTGAAGCACCTGCTGGACGAGCATCTTCGCGCTGTGGGCCGGGAACCGTCGGTGCTGTGGTACTACACGCCCATGAGCGTGCCCTTCTCGGCCCATCTGCCGCGACAGCTGGTCGTCTATGACTGCATGGACGAGCTGTCTGCCTTCCGCGGCGCCCCCGCACAAATGCTGGCGTCCGAAAAGCGTCTGCTGGGCATGGCGGACATCGTGTTCACCGGCGGACATAGTCTTTATGAGGCCAAGCGCAGCGCGCATCCCAACGTGCATGTCTTCCCGAGCAGCGTAGACAAGGAACACTTCTCGCGCGCACGGTCGGCGGACGCCGGCCCGGAACCGGAAGATCAGGCTGGTATTCCCCGGCCCAGGCTCGGCTTCTACGGCGTGGTGGACGAGCGGATGGACCTGCAACTCGTCGACAGCATCGCGCAGTTGCGGCCGGACTGGCATATCGTGCTGGTCGGGCCCATCGTGAAAATCGATCCAACCGAGGTGCCCGACCGGCCGAACATCCATTACCTGGGCGGACGCCAATACGAGGATTTGCCTTCGTATCTGCGCGGCTGGGATGTCGCCATCATGCCCTTTGCGCTGAATGAGTCAACGCGCTACATCAGCCCCACCAAGACGCCCGAATATCTGGCAGGTGGTCGGCCCGTGGTGTCCACGCCGATCACGGATGTGCAGCGCAGCTATGGTGAGAACCCGGCAGTCTTCATCGCAGACGGCCCGGAAGCGTTCATTGAAGCGGCGGAAGCGGCCATGCGGCTACCCGGCGACGTGGTGACAGGCCACGCCGACGCGGCGCTCGCGAACATGTCGTGGGATCGATGCTGGAGCGATATGCACGCTCTGATGCAGCAGGCCCGCTCGCGTCCCGCCCCGGCGCAGGGCAAAATGCCACGTGCCCTGCGGCCGCATTACGATGTGTTGATAGTGGGCGCCGGCTTTGCCGGCAGCGTCATGGCGGAGCGGCTCGCGGCGGGTTCCGGCAAAAGAGTGCTGGTCGTCGACCGCCGCCCGCATATTGCCGGTAACGCCTATGACCACTACGACGACGCCGGCATCCTTGTGCACAAGTACGGGCCGCACATCTTCCATACCAATTCGGACGCAGTGGTGGAGTACTTATCGCGCTTCACACAGTGGCGGCCGTACGAGCATCGCGTGCTCGCGGAAGTGGACGGCAAGCTTGTTCCGATTCCGATCAATCTGACCACATTGGAAGCGCTATACGGCGGAACTTTCACCGAACAGGAAGCCCGCGATTTCCTGGCGGCCCGCGCGGAGCGGATCGACGACATCCGCAGCTCTGAAGACGTCGTGCTTTCAACGGTAGGCCGGGAGCTGTACGAGAAATTCTTCCGCGGCTACACCACCAAACAATGGGGACGCGATCCCTCGGCGCTGGACCGCTCGGTAACCGCGCGCATACCCACCCGGTACAACCGCGACGACCGGTATTTCGGTGACAGTTTCCAGTGCATGCCGCTGGAGGGGTACACCAAGATGTTCGAGCGTATGCTCGACCACCCGAATATCGATGTGCAGGTGGGCTGCGATTTCGCGACCGTGAGAGAGGAGGTGGAATTCGACCATCTCGTGTACACCGGTCCGCTGGACGAGTACTTCGGCTTCTGCCACGGGCGACTGCCGTATCGCTCGCTACGCTTCGAACACCAGACCCTGGATACAACGCAATTCCAGCCGGTGGCGGTGGTCAATTATCCCTCTGCCGATGTGCCGTATACCCGCATCACCGAATACCGGCATCTGACCGGCCAAGCGGCGGATAGAAGCAGCGTGAGCTACGAATATCCGAGCGCAGAAGGCGATCCTTACTATCCCATTCCCTGTCCCGAAAGCGATGCCATGCGCCAGCGGTACGAGGCGATGGCAGACGCCGAAGGAAATGTGAGCTTCCTTGGGCGGCTTGGAACCTACCGTTACTACAACATGGACCAGGTGGTGGCGCAGGCACTCGCGGAATACGCGCGTCTGACCGGAACCGCGGGCATACGCAAGGCGCTGGAAAACTCAACCACCTGGCGACCACAGCGGCGGACTGCATGACCCAATCGCCGGACAGCGGCCGGCGACCACCGAGCGCCAAGCCGTTGCGATTCATCGCGCATTATCTGCGCCGGCGTGCCTGGAGTTTTGGCCTGCTGGGCGCCGTGGTCATCCTGGCCGGCAGCTGTGCGGTGGCGGTGCAATGGGCAATGAAGCTCATCGTGGACGCCATGGCGGCCGGCGGCGCAGATCGCAGTGCGATATGGATGCCGTTCTGGCTTTTTCTTGGCCTCATTGCGTTCGAAAGCGCTCTATGGCGCTCCGCCGGATGGCTGGGATGTAGAAACATCATTGCTACGGGCGTGGATATCCGCACGGATCTCTTCACCCACCTGCTGGGCCATCCCATGCGCTATTTCTCGCGCCATCTTTCGGGCGCGCTGGGTAGCCGCATCACCGCGACGGCCGGAGCCACAGGTGCCATATTGAGCGCCTTCATCTGGAACATCCTGCCGCCCCTCATCGACTTCATCGGGGCAGTGGTGCTGCTGACGATCGTGGATCCCCGCATGGCGCTTGCGTTGATCGGCTTCGTCTTCGTCGTGGCCGTCATCATCGTCATGTTCGGCATCCGCGGCCGCCACCTGCACCGGGCCTACGGGAAAGAGGCGGCTCACGTCGGCGGTGAACTGGTGGATACCGTGAGCAATGCCTGGACGGTGAAGGCCTTTTCGGCATTGGGGCGCGAGCGGGAGCGCTTGCTGAACGCGTTTCAGACCGAAGCGCGCGTCCAGCGCAAAAGCTGGATGCACCTCGAGAAAGCCAGGCTGATCCATGATGTGTGCCTGCTGCTGATGGCCGGCACGATGCTGGCCTGGGCGCTGAAATCTTGGCAGGCAGGCTCACTGACCGCAGGTGACGTCGTGCTGGTCAGCACGTTGACCTTCCGGATACTGCATGGATCGCGCGATCTGGGGCTTGCCCTGGTGGGTACGACACAGGAGTTCGGTGTCATCTCGGAAATGCTGGGCGTGGTGGCGGAGCAGCACGCGCTTCCTGACAAGCCCGGGGCGTTGCAGACACCGCCGCGCGATGGCCACATCGTATTTTCAAATATCTCTTACGCCCATCCGGACGGACACAAGGTGCTGGACGGATTCGACCTCGAGATACCGCAGGGCCAGAAGGTGGGACTGGTGGGCCCCTCAGGCGGCGGCAAGTCGACCTTGCTGGGCCTGCTGCAACGCCTTGATGACGTGCAGGCCGGCCAGATCTCCATCGATGGCAGGCCGATCACCGAATATTCACAGGACAGCCTGAGAAGCGCGATCGCGGTGGTGCCCCAGGAGGTAAGCCTGTTCCGACGCTCCGTGCTCGAGAACATCCGATATGGGCGCCCCGAAGCCAGCGATGAGGAAGTCCGCCGTGCGGCGGTACAGGCGCGTTGCGAGGCGTTCATACAGCGGCTCCCGAACGGTTACGATACGGTCCTCGGCGAACGCGGGGCGACCCTTTCGGGTGGCCAGCGGCAAAGAATCGGTCTGGCCCGGGCGTTCCTCAAGGACGCGCCGATCCTGGTGCTCGACGAAGCGACTTCCGCGCTGGACAGCCACTCGGAGAAAGAAGTGCAGAGAGCGCTGATCCGACTCATGCGGAAAAGGACGGTGATTGCGGTGGCGCACCGGCTTTCCACGCTGGAAAGCTTTGACCGCGTGATCGTCCTGGACAAGGGCCGCATCGTTCAGGACGGGCTACCAGCGGACCTGAAGGCAGCAGACGGATTGTTCCGTCGGCTGTGGGAACTTCAAAGTCTGGGCGTATCCGGCGATACTTCGGCCGAGCCCGAGGACGCGGATCACAGTGCGGACGTCGGGGAACCCTATTGGAGAACATCATGACTTCTTATGTGCTGGTGACGGGCGGCGCAGGATTCATCGGCAGCCATGCCATCGTCGCTTTGCAGCAAGCCGGCCACTCCGTGCTGGTACTGGATAATCTGTGCAACAGCGAGGCGCAGGTGATGGACCGCATCGCGGCGATCACGGGTGTGCAGCCCGGGCTGATCGTGGGAGATGTGCGGGACGAAACGCTGCTTGCCGACCTATTCAGCCGACACAATATTCAAGCCGTGCTGCACTTCGCCGGCCTGAAGGCCGTGGGTGAATCCACAGTGAAGCCGCTTGAATACTACGACTGCAATGTCACGGGCAGCGTCAGACTGCTGCAAGCCATGCAGTCAGCGAATGTACGCAACTTCGTGTTTTCCTCGTCGGCGACGGTCTACGGCGAGCCGCAGCACTTGCCGTTGACCGAGGACCATCCGCGCCAGGCAACCAATCCCTACGGTCATACCAAAATCGTGGTGGAAGACGTGATGGAAGCGCTCTACCACAGCGAACCGGGGTGGAAGATGGCCCGTCTTCGGTATTTCAATCCGGTGGGCTCGCACCCGAGCGGTTTATTGGGCGAAGCGCCCCGCGGCGTGCCGAACAACCTGATGCCTTACGTGGCGCAGGTCGCCGCCGGGGTACGCGACCGGCTGCATATCTTCGGGAACGACTATGACACGCCCGACGGCACCGGCATCCGCGATTACATCCACGTCATGGATCTGGCGGAGGGTCACGTGCAGGCCCTGCACCACTGCCTGGCGCAGCAACAAGTGCTGTCGACGCTGAACCTGGGCACCGGGCGCGGACATACCGTGCTGGAGATGCTCCGGGCGTTCGAGCAAGCCTGCGGGCGCGAGCTGCCTTATGAATTCATGCCCCGCCGACCCGGTGACGTGGCGGCATGCTGGGCGGAGACGAGCACGGCCGAGGAGTGTCTCGGCTGGCGTGCGACCCGTAGCGTTGAGGAAATGTGCAGTGATGCCTGGCGCTGGACCCAGCGCCAGTATCAGCTCGAGGATGAAAGGGCTAAAGCAGCTTCCCTGGATTCATAATGGAGTTCGGATCAAAAATCTGCTTGATCTGCACCATCAGCCGCACATGCATCGGGTCTTTATGATGGTGGAAGGCATGGCGCTTGAGCTGCCCGATGCCGTGCTCGGCGCTGATGCTGCCGCCGTATTCGGCGACCTCGGTGAATACGGCATCAGCGATCCGCCCTTCCCACTCCTTCGCCCAGGTCTTGTCGGCGCCTTCGGGACGCGACACGTTGTAGTGCAGATTGCCGTCACCAAAGTGGCCGAACACGAACAGACGGCAGTCAGGCGAAGTGGTACGCAGCCGCCGCTCGGCCGTCTCAAGAAAGGCCGGGATCTGCTCGATCGGCAAGGAGATGTCGTGCTTCAGATGGGGACCATCGGCACGCTGGGCCTCCGAGATCTCTTCGCGCAGGCGCCATAACGTTTGCAGCTGGGCAAGCGAGGCCGAAACTACGGCGTCCTGACACAAATCCTCTTCCAGCGCCTGACCGATCACCGACTCCAGCAAGCCCTGCAGCGCTTCTTCATCGGCCGTGTCGGCCAATTCTATGAGCACGTATCCTGCATGCCGTTCATCAAAGGGCTGGTGCATGCCGTCGACATGGGTCAACACCAGGTCCAGGCAGGCGTCGGTGAAGTATTCGAAGGCTTGCAGGCGGGGCCCGCAAGCGCCGTACACCAGACGCAGAAGTTCGAGCGCCTGCTGGGCGGAACTGACCCCAGCCAGGACCACGGAGCGCACTTGCGTGAGCGGATGCAGCTTGAGCGCCACGCCGGTAATGACCCCGAGCGTTCCTTCCGAGCCAATAAAAAGCTGCTTGAGATCGTACCCGGTGTTGTCCTTGCGCAGGGTCTGCAGACCATTGAAAATTTCGCCATTGGGCAATACCGCTTCAATTCCCAACACGAGTTCGCGTGCCATGCCGTAGCGCACCACGTTGACACCACCTGCGTTGGTGGCCACATTACCCCCGATCTGCGAGGAGTCCTCGGCGGCCAGGCTCAAGGGCAGCAGACGGCCGGCCTCGTGTGCGGCACGCCGCAGGTTGCCCAATATGCAGCCGGCGTCCGCGACCAGCGTATTCGAAATGGTGTCGATCGAGCGGATTCCGTTCATGCGGTCGAGTGAAAGCACCACATTGGCCGGTGAGGCGTCGGGCGTGGCCCCACCGCACAGGCCCGTGTTGCCCCCGCGGGGAACGACCGGCACGCGGTATTCATTGCAGAGCCTCAGGCAGGCCGCCACTTGTGCGGTGTCACGGGGACGCACCACCGCCTGGGCGCCCCCCTTGTAGACGCCGCGCCAGTCGGTGAGCCACGGCTCCAGTTCCGCAGGCGAGACGATCACGGCGTCATTGCCCAGCGTGTCGATCAGCTTGTCCAGGAATTCCTGATTCATGTTCGCGTTCCAGGGGTGGTGGAGATAAGAGTTGTGGTGACGTCCAGACCGAGGCGCTCACATGCCCGCTGCAGATGCTCGTGAGCCCGCCCACGAGCCGCTTTTGGGTCGCGAGCGCGAATCGCTTCAAATATGGCAACGTGTTCCTGATGCACCGTCAGGGTCTTGAGCTTGCCCGCGGCCGGGCCGGGCTCGGCCGCGTCGCCGTTCGTCAGTGCGGCGCTCGATTCCGTTTCCAGGGTGTGTCGGCGGGCAACCTCCACACTATGCCGCCATTGGTCGGACAGATAAGCCAACAGCTGTGAGTAGTGCGGGTTATGGGTGGCGGCTGCCAGACAACGATGGAAGGCGAAATCCCATTCCAGCGCGCTTTCCGGCTCGTGCAGTGACGCCTCGAGCTCGGCAAGGATATGGGCCATCTCCTGCAAGTCATCTTCCGTGGCGCGCACCGCAGCCAGCGCTGCGGCCGCGCCTTCCATACCGGCCCGCAGCTCGTAAATGTGCAGCAGCGCCTGGCGGTCCGCGCCTTGCGGACGGCTGATTTGAAACCCGTCGTCGAGCGAGTTCGCCAGCACGATACAGCCGGCCCCTTGCCGAGTGCGCACAAGGCCTTTGGTGCGCAAGCGCTCCGTCGCTTCGCGGATGACGGCGGCGCTCACCCCGAACTCCTGCGCCAGCAGGCGCCCGGCGGGAAGCTTGTCGCCAACGGCATATTGCCCCGCCAGTATCCTCTCCATGAGGATATCGGCAACGTGATCCGTGAGGCTGGCCCGGTTCTTCAACATGGAGCCGAGTATAGCAAAGTTATCAGATAACCTTATAACCGGAAGTGGAGCGGGCAAGCTCGATGAAGGCTCGCAGGTATTCCGGCTCTTTCTCCGAGCTGCGCATGCCCAGATGGATCTGCTTGTGAATGCCCTGCTTGCCCAGGCGGACGGCTGCGATAGGCATGCGGGCGGCGTACTCCATGGCCAGCCACCGGGGTAACGCTGCCACGCCACGTTTGGCCGCCACCATCTCAAGCATGATGTCCGTGCTCTCGAGAAGCTTGTGGCGACGCGGCATGGCGCCGGCCGGAAGCAGGAACTGGCTGAATATGTCCAGCCTTGCGGGCTCTACCGGATAGGTGATCAGCGTCTCTTGCGAAAGATCGGACGGACGCACGTGCGAGCGCTTGGCTAACGGATGTTCGCGGCTCACCACGAGCACCTGTTCGTAGTCGAATACCGGAAGGTATTCGACGCCCTCCACCAGCAAAGGGTCCGGCGTCACGATGAGATCGATTTCGTGATTGAACAGCGCTCCCATCCCGCCGAAGCGAAATTTCTGCTTCACGTCGACGTCCACATCCGGCCACTTCTGCAGATAACGGGACACCACCTTCAGGAGCCATTCGTAGCAGGGATGGCATTCCATGCCGATGCGCAAAGTGCCCCGTTCGCCTGCCGCGTATTGCGACAGAGCAAGCTCGGAAGATTCGAACTGCGGCAGCAGGCGCTCCGCGAGCACAAGGAGATATTGGCCTGCCTGGGTAAGGCGTAACGAACGCCCTTCCCGGACCCACAGCTCCACACCTGCAAGGCGTTCGAGCTTGGCAATCGTGTGGCTCAGTGCGGACTGCGTCAGATGGAGCGCCTCGGCCGCCGCAGTTAACGTCCCCCGGCGATCGATTTCTCGGAGTATTTCGAGATGAGCACGCTCCAGTAGTGCCGCCATGGTATGAATACCTCTAATCAATTAGTGAATATTAACCATTTTACTTCATGATTTACGCGGCCTAGCATGATCCATCACGCGGCGGTCCTGCACCGATCGCCGTCGCTCAAAATCGCTCATATGGATCGAACAATGGCAACCACTCACAACCTTGGATTTCCGCGCATCGGGAAGCACCGCGAACTCAAGCACGCGCTCGAATCGTACTGGCATGGCCGAAGCACCCGAGATGACCTGCTCTCATGCGGCACCACGTTGCGGAAGCAGCACTGGGCCTTGCAAAGCAAACTGGACTGGGTTCCGGCGGGCGACTTCTCCTTCTATGACCAAGTGCTCGACATGAGCTTCACTCTGGGAAACCTCCCGGAGCGGGTGCGCGGATACCCGGGCCACGTGCTCGACAACTATTTCCGTGTGGCGCGAGGCCGCTCCGCCGCGCATGACGCCCACGGTGATTGCTGCCACGGCGTGAGCGCCGGCGAAATGACCAAGTGGTTCGACACCAACTATCACTACATCGTGCCGGAGTTCGATGCGTCAACACGGTTTTCGCTGGATGCCTCGCGCCTGGTGCAGCAATGCCGGGAAGCCAAGGCGTGGGGGGTGAACGCCAAACCCGTCATTATCGGACCGCTCACGTCTCTCGCCTTGGGCACGCGCCAGGACGGTGGCGCTAAGCTTGCGCTACTCGATGCCCTGCTTCCGGTTTATGCAGAATTGCTTGGGGAACTGGCGGCTCAAGGCGCCACGTGGGTGCAGATAGACGAGCCCATTCTGGTCACGGATCTGGAAGAGGCATGGCGGCAGACCTTCAGCCAGGCGTACGAGGTCCTGACCGCCGGGCCGGTGAAGCTGCTGCTTGCCACGTACTTCGGTGCCCTGGGCGATAACCTGGCTCTTGCCGCCGAGTTGCCGGTCGCGGGCGTCCATCTCGACGCGATCAATGCCGGCCATGAGATCCCCGAACTGGTTTCCCGCCTTCGAGAAGATCAGATCCTGTCGCTGGGCGTCGTGGACGGACGCAATGTGTGGAAGAGCGATCTGAACCGCGTCCTCGACCAGTTGGAGCCGATCAGCGCGGAGTTGGGCGATCGCCTGTGGATCGCGCCGTCCTGCTCGCTTCTGCATATTCCCACTGACCTGGATCTGGAAGATGAGCTCGACACCGAGGTGAAGGCGTGGCTCGCCTTCGCGACGCAGCGCCTGGAAGAGGTGCGCGTGCTGGGGGCGGCGTTGAACCATAGCCGCGACGCGGTTCGTGCCGAGCTGGAGCAGAACCGCCGCGACCTCCGGTCCCGCAGCGACTCCCAACGTGTGCACAATCCCGCCGTGCAGGCCGCCCTGGCGAAGGTCGAGCCCGAGCTTGGCCAACGCCGCAGCCCCTACAAAGCCCGTGCGGCCGAGCAAGCCCGCAAGCTCGACTTGCCGCTCTTCCCCACCACGACGATCGGCTCCTTTCCGCAGACTGACGCGATCCGCCGCGCGCGCAAACAATACAAGGCGGGGGAGCTCAACGAGGCCGCATACCGCGCCGCCATGCACGCCGAGATCGAGCGCTGCATACGCGAGCAGGAGGCGTTAGGACTGGATGTCCTGGTTCACGGCGAGGCCGAACGAAACGACATGGTGGAATACTTCGGCGAGCAGCTTGAAGGGTTCGTCTTCAGCCGCCATGGGTGGGTGCAATCGTACGGGTCTCGTTGCGTGAAGCCGCCCATCCTGTTTGGCGACGTGCGCCGGCGCGGACCCATGACGGTGTCGTGGACGCTTCACGCGCAGTCACTGACCCGCAAACCGGTGAAGGGCATGCTGACCGGGCCGGTCACCATCCTGAACTGGTCCTTCGTGCGCGACGACCAGCCGCGCTCGGTATCGTGCCTGCAGCTCGCGCTGGCCATCCGCGAGGAAGTCCAGGATCTGGAGCACGCCGGTGTGAAGATCATCCAGATAGATGAGGCTGCCTTGCGCGAAGGCTTGCCGCTGCGCAAATCGGCATGGGCCGACTACCTGCGCTGGGCGGTGGACGCTTATCGGATCGCCGCCAACGGCGTGGCCGACGAGACGCAGATTCACACGCATATGTGCTATTCGGAGTTCAACGACATCATTCAGTCGATTGCCGATATGGACGCCGACGTCATCACGATCGAGACTTCCCGTTCAGACATGGAGCTACTGCAGGCCTTCGATAACTTCGCCTATCCGAATGACATTGGCCCGGGCGTGTACGACATCCATTCCCCCAACATTCCGGGCAAGGACGAGATCATCGATCTGATCCAGAAAGCCGGCGAGCGCATCCCCGTGCGGCGACTGTGGGTGAACCCCGACTGCGGCCTGAAAACCCGCAGATGGGAGGAAGTCACGCCCGCCTTGCAAAACATGGTGAGCGCGGCTCACGAGCTGCGGGAAATCTACTACCGCAGCTGACGCTCACGACATGGTCATCAGGCTTGCATTCCCGCCGGCCGCCGTCGTGTCGATGCTGATGGAGCGCTCGACCACCAGGCGCTCAAGGGGTACCGCTGTGTCGCCCGACGACATCGAAGCGACCGGCACGATGGCCCCTTCCCTTTCGGCCAGCACCCGCAAGGCGGCCGCCAGAGACTCGGGGCTGCCGTGATGCAGGGCGACCTCGAAGCCGGGATGATCGGGCCAGTGGTCCTCCAGCGCCACACAGGCCTGGACTGCGGCCGGCAGGCGCCGATACA
>JAJUGH010000019.1 GCA_029268265.1 Alcaligenaceae bacterium
AAGGCCAAATATTCGAGCATCTTCAATTACCCCACCCTCAGCTGGGCCGATATCGGCATGATCGGCTGGCTGGTAGACGGCGCCGCCATCATCAATCAGATTCCGCTGAGCCGCTGCTCCTACGGGCCGTAAGCCCGGGCCATGGTGCGCGTCTGTAAGGAAGAGTCCTTCCATCAGCGTCAGGGATACGACCTGCTCATCCAGCTGTGCCGCGAGGGCACGCCGGAACAGAAAGCCATGGCGCAAGAAGCGCTCAACCGCTGGTGGTGGCCCGCGCTCATGATGTTCGGGCCGCCCGATCAGGATTCGCCCAATAGCGCGCAATCCATGCAGTGGCGCATCAAGCTGTTCTCCAATGACGAACTGCGGCAGAAGTTCGTCGATCAGACCGTGCCGCAGGCGGAATATCTGGGTCTGACCATCCCCGATCCCGACCTGAAGTGGAATGAGGCGCTTGGGCGCTACGACTTCGGCGAGATCGACTGGTCGGAGTTCTATGCCGTACTGAAGGGCAACGGGCCGTGCAACCGCGAGCGCCTGGGCGCTCGGGTGCGGGCGCATGAAGAGGGCGCCTGGGTGCGCGAGGCGCTGGCGGCTTACGCCGAAAAGCGCGAGCAGCGGCGCGCCGCCTGAGCGGCACGCCCGCGTGGCGCCCGCCCTGGGCGCGTCGAATCATTGACTACAAGGAAGCGAGATCATGAGCCGTTCCCCCTGGCCTCTCTGGGAGGTCTTCGTACGCAGCCAGCACGGGCTGGCTCACAAGCATGTAGGCAGCCTGCACGCGCCTGACGCCGAGATGGCCTTGAACAACGCTCGCGACGTCTATACCCGTCGTAACGAAGGCCTGAGCATCTGGGTGGTGAAGGCAGCCGACATCGTCGCCAGCAGCCCGTCCGACAAGGAGCCGCTGTTCGATCCGGCGGAGAGCAAGGTTTATCGGCATCCGACCTTCTTTCCGATGCCCGACGAAGTCAAGCACATGTAGGAGCGGGTATGGACCACTCTCTGTTTCAGTATCTGCTGCGGATGGGCGACACCACGCTCGTACTGTCGCAACGCCTCTGTGAATGGACGGGTCACGGACCCGTGCTCGAGGAGGAAATGGCGGTGGCCAATACGGCGCTGGACCTGCTCGGACAGGCACGCATGTGGCTGACGCTTGCGGGCGAAGTCGAAGGCGCCGGTCGCGATGAGGACCAGCTTGCCTACCTGCGGGATGCTCCTGAGTACCGCAACTACCTGCTCGTGGAACGCCCCAATGGGCATTACGGTGATACGGTGGCCCGGCAATTCGTGTTCGATGCCTGGCATTACCTGCTGCTCGAGCGGTTGGCGCAGTCGTCAGACGAGCGGGTGGCCGCCATTGCCGCGAAAGCGCTGAAGGAGGTCACCTACCATGCCCGGCGCTCGGGCGATCTGCTAGTGCGCCTGGGCGATGGAACGGAATTGAGCCATCGGCGCATGCAGGAAGCAGTCGACGACGTCTGGCGCCATACAGGCGAACTGTTCGTTGACGATGACATCACACGGGAGCTCGCCGAGCGCGGTATCGCACCCCTGCATTCCGACCTTTACGCGCCGTGGCTGGAGCATGTGCAGACCGTGATGGCCGAGGCCACGCTCACATTGCCGCCGGCCGAAGAAGCCCAGCACCCCGCGCACCGCGGCGGCATCGCCGGCCGGCATACGGAAGCCTTGGGGTACCTGCTTGCCGAAATGCAGCATCTGCAGCGCACCTATCCGGGAGCGACGTGGTGAACATCGAATCGGCTCGTCGCGCAGCACCCGAGCGCGGCGCCTCGGCAAGGGTTTCGGCGGAGCAGGTCATGCAATGGCTGCATGCCGTGCCCGACCCGGAAATTCCGGTGATTTCGATCGTCGACCTGGGCATCGTCCGCCATGTCGACTTCGACGATGACGCCTGTGTCGTCACCATCACGCCTACATATTCCGGCTGCCCCGCCATGCGGGAGATCGCACAGGACATCGAGCGTGTGCTGAAGGAAAACGGCATGACGCAAGTCCGGGTTGAGAAGACGCTTACGCCTGCCTGGACCACGGACTGGATGAGCGAGCGCGGCAAGAATGCTCTTCGCGACTACGGCATTGCACCGCCTGCAGAGCGGGCCGTCGATATCTCCGGCCTTTCGCGCCGCAATGACCCGCCGGTGGCATGCCCACAGTGCGGCTCGCTGCGCACCCGCCTCGTCAGCCAGTTCGGCTCCACCGCATGCAAGGCGCTCTATCGCTGCAGCGCCTGCAGCGAGCCCTTCGACTATTTCAAGACGCATTGAAGCCATGAGCCAATTCCAACCCCTCAAAGTCGCCTCGGTGGCGCGCAACACGCGTGATGCGGTCGTGGTCACCTTTGATGTTCCGGAAGCGCTGACGGATGTCTTTTCGTTTCGACCGGGGCAGTACCTCACCTTGCGCACCCACATCGACGGGGAAGAACTGCGGCGCTCGTATTCGATATGTGCCGCCCCGCATGATGGGCAACTCCGTGTGGCGATCAAGCGGCTGAACGATGGCGCTTTCTCAACGTGGGCGAACGCGGAACTGAAGCCGGGGGACGTGGTCGAAGTCATGCCGCCTGACGGTCACTTCACCATCGCCTTTTCCCCGGAACATGCGCGCCATTACGCGGCCTTCGCCGTGGGCAGCGGCATTACGCCGATACTGTCCCTGGTGAAAACGGCGCTGGATATCGAACCGGAGTCGCACTTCACGCTCTTCTATGGCAACCGGGCATCGTCCGCGGTACTGTTTCGGGAAGAGATCGAAGATCTGAAGAACCGCTACATGACCCGTTTGTCCGTCACCTACGTCATGAGCCGCGAGCATCAGGACATCGATCTGTTCAATGGGCGGCTTGACGGCGACAAGGTCCGGCAGCTCATGGGCCGCTGGCTGGACCCCGAGGGGGTGGACTACGCCTTTGTTTGCGGGCCGCAGGACATGACGGAATCGGTCATCGATGCCTTGCAGGAACGCGGCATACCGAAGTCCAACATCAAGTTCGAACTGTTCGGGTCCCCCAAAGGCCCGCGGTCGCTGCGTACGGGCCATGAAGCGCGCAAGGCGCCGGGCGAACACTGCGAACTGACCATCGTGCTGGACGGCGTGACGCGTAGCATCACCATCGAGAAAAACAAGGACAGCCTGCTTGACTCCGCCATGGCCCATGGCGTGGAACTTCCCTATTCCTGCAAAGGTGGCGTATGTTCCACCTGTCGGTGCAAGGTGGTGGAAGGAGAGGTCGATATGGACGCCAACTTCGCGCTGGAAGACTACGAGGTGGCGCGTGGCTTTGTACTGAGCTGTCAGAGTTTTCCGGTCACGGACCGGGTCCTGATCGATTTCGATCAGGAAACCTGAATAAAGGAGCAATTATCGTGTCGGTGGATTTTTTCGAAAGCAATCGCGAGGTACTCGAACAGGCGATCAACGCCGCCGCGACCCGCGCCTACTGGAGCCCTTATCCGGAATCTCCCAGCCCACGCAACTATGGCGAGACGGCGGCAGACGACGCGCGCCAGGCCTTCGACGCTTTGTTGGGCAAGGATTTTCCTCTGCAGGTTTCCGGCGCGACAGGCACGGTAGGGGCCGAGCGGTCGCCTTTCGGACTGGAACTCGGCGTGCGCTACCCGCAGGTGCCGGCTGACGTGCTCGTGAAGCAGGCTCAGGATGCCATGGAGTCCTGGCGCGAGGCCGGGCCGCGTGCCTGGGTCGGGGTGTGCCTGGAGATCCTCAAGCGGCTCAATAAGCGCAGCTTCGAAATTGCCAACGCAGTGCAACACACCACCGGCCAGGGTTTCATGATGGCTTTCCAGGCCGGCGGTCCACACGCACAAGACCGCGGTCTCGAGGCCGTTGCCTACGCCTGGCAGGAAATGTCGCGCATTCCCGAGCTGGCAGACTGGGAGAAGCCGCAGGGCAAGCACGATCCGCTGCGCATGCAGAAGCAATTCTCGATCGTGCCGCGGGGCATCGCCCTGGTGATCGGCGTTTCCACCTTCCCGACCTGGAACGGGTATCCCGGCCTGTTTGCCAGTCTGGCCACCGGCAACCCGGTCATCGTGAAGCCGCATCCCACCGCCATTCTGCCACTGGCCATCACGGTGCAGGTTGCCCGAGAAGTGCTCGCTGAAGCCGGCTTCCCCGAAGATGTGGTGCAGTTGGCCGCCCATTCCGCTGATGACGATACGGCCCGGGAGCTGGCCATGAACCCCGCTGTGCGCATCATCGATTTCACCGGTAGCAGCCAGAACGGCAATTGGCTCGAGCAGAATGCCCGCCATGCCCAGGTCTACACCGAAAAGGCCGGAGTGAATCAGGTCATCATCGATTCGGTCGAAGACATCAAGCCTGTCGCCCGCAATCTCGCATTTTCCTTTGCCCTGTACTCGGGTCAGATGTGCACGGCGCCACAGAACGTCTATGTCCCGCGCGACGGCATCAAGACCGCGGAAGGGCGCATGAGTTTCGACGAAGTCGCGCAGGCCCTCGCAACGGCCATCGATAAAACGGTGGCCGACGCCGCCAAGGCCGTCGAACTTACCGGGGCGATTCAGAACGAAGCCACTGCCCGGCGTATCGACGAAGCGCGGGCGCTGGGGCTTACGGTACTTTGCGACAGCCGCCAGCTCGAACACCCGGCCTTTCCTGAGGCCCGCGTACGTACTCCCTTGCTGTTGAAGGCCGATGCCGCCGACGAACGCATCCTGCGCGAGTGGTTCGGCCCCATCGCGTTCGTGGTGGCGACCGATTCCACGGAACACAGCATTGAGCTTGCGCGCGAGACGGTGGTGCAGCACGGTGCCCTGACGTTGTCCGGCTACACCACCGACGACGCAGTGGCCAAGCGCATGCGGCAGGCAGCCGAGCGTGCCGGCGTGTCGCTATCGCTCAATCTGACAGGTGCCGTATTCGTCAATCAGACTGCAGCTTTCAGCGACTTCCACGGGACGGGTGCAAACCCTGCCGCCAACGCCGCACTCTCTGACACGGCCTTCGTTGCGAATCGCTTCCGCGTCGTGCAAACGCGCTGGCACGCCTGAGCCTCTGATAAGGAACCTGACTTGGATTACCAGAATATCGAGTTTCATGAAGAGGGCGGCATTGCACGCATCTGGCTGAACCGCCCCGATAAGCTCAATAGCTTCACGGCAGAGATGCATCGCGAGCTGGCCGACGCCCTGACCCATGTTGAAGAGGGCGGCTTCCGTGTCCTGCTGCTATCGGGGCGCGGCCGCGGCTTCTGCGCCGGCCAGGATCTTTCCGAAAGACAGCCTTCGGCCGGCCAGGCGCCGGTCGACTTGGGCGAGACCGTGGAAACCTTCTATGCGCCCCTGATTCGGCGTCTTAACGCCTTGCCGCTGCCGGTGGTGGTGGGTGTCAATGGCGTGGCGGCCGGTGCGGGCGCGAACCTCGCGCTGGCGGGGGGCGATATCGTCGTGGCGGCTGAATCCGCAAGCTTCATCCAGCCATTTTGCCGCCTGGGCCTGATTCCCGATACGGGCGGAACTTATGTGCTGCCCCGGCTGGTCGGACGGGCGCGGGCCATGGGGCTGGCCATGCTCGGCGACAAACTTCCGGCGCGTCAGGCGCAGGATTGGGGCCTGATCTGGGAATGTGTTCCGGACGCCGAGTTCGAGAGCCGCCTGGAGTCCTTGTTGCAGCACTTTTCCCAGGCGCCGACGCGTGGTTTGGCGAGTACCAAGCAGGCCATGACGGCAAGCCTGGGCAATACGCTCGATGCCCAGCTCGACCTGGAGCGTGACATGATGCGCGAGCTGGGCCGAAGCGACGACTATGCCGAAGGCGTAGCCGCCTTCATGGAGAAGCGCCAGCCGGTGTTCAAGGGGAAATGATGCAGATGGCAAGCAAAGTAGCGGATGTTCCGGCGGCGGTGCCGGAGGATCCACAAGAGCTGGCTGAACAGACCGGCCGTGTCATGTATGAACGTGACCCGGCGTCGCAGGCGTTGGGTGCCAGGCTCGAATCCGTCACGCCCGGGGGCGCCGTCATGTCGATGACGGTGCGCGGGGATATGCTCAATGGTCACAAAACCTGTCACGGCGGGTTCATTTTCGCGTTGGCGGACAGCACGTTTGCGTTCGCCTGCAATTCCCGCAATCTGGTCACGGTGGCGTCAGGTTGCACCATCGATTATCTGGCACCGGCCTTCGAGGGCGACCGACTCACGGCAACGGCCGTCGAGTATTCGCTGGCAGGCCGCACCGGCATCTATGATGTTCAGGTTGCCAACCAGGATGGCAAGCAGATCGCGGTGTTCCGAGGGCGGTCTTACCGGATCAAAGGCAATGTGATCCCCGTGGACGACCCGGTCTGAATGAATCGTACGAAATAAAGAAAAGCGCAGGAGACAACCATGTCGGAGATGAAAAGGGGCCGCGACGCCATTGAGCATGCGAGCCGCGATGAACTGCAGGCCTTGCAACTGGAGCGGCTCAAATGGACGCTACGCCATGCCTACGACAACGTGCCTCACTACCGAAAGAGTTTCGATGAGGCGGGCGTACATCCAGACGACCTGAAGTCGCTGGCGGATATCTCCAAATTTCCCTTCACCACCAAGCAGGATCTGCGGGACAACTACCCGTTCGCCATGTTCGCGGTGCCCCGCGAAAAAGTGGTGCGCATCCATGCTTCCAGTGGTACGACGGGCAAACCCACCGTGGTCGGCTACACCGCAAGAGACATCGACATCTGGGCGGATCTGGTGGCGCGCTCGATCTGGGCCGGGGGTGGCCGGCCCGGCGATATCGTGCACGTGGCGTACGGCTATGGGCTCTTCACCGGTGGCCTGGGCGCTCATTACGGCGCAGAAAAACTGGGGTGTTCGGTGGTGCCCATGTCGGGCGGCCAAACGGAAAAACAGGTCCAGCTCATCCGGGATTTCGAGCCGCGCGTCATCATGGTCACGCCTTCGTATTTCTGCAATATCCTGGAAGAAATGCAGCGCCAGGGGATGGATCCGAAGTCGTCTTCCTTACGCGTCGGCATATTCGGCGCCGAGCCATGGACCGGTCGCATGCGCGAAGACATCGAGACCCATGGCGGGCTGGACGCGGTGGATATCTACGGCTTGTCCGAAGTCATGGGCCCCGGAGTGGCCATGGAGTGCGTGGAAGCCAAGGACGGTCCCGTGGTGTGGGAAGACCATTTCTATCCCGAGATCGTGAACCCGGATACGGGTGAGCCCGTGGCGGATGGCGAGCCCGGCGAGCTGGTGTTCACTTCGCTCACGAAGGAGGCCATGCCGGTCATCCGGTACCGCACGCGGGATCTCACGACCTTGCTGCCGCCCACCGCACGCAGCATGCGCCGTATCGGCAAGATCACGGGCCGCAGCGACGACATGCTCATTATCCGGGGCGTGAACCTGTTCCCGACGCAAATCGAGGAACTTGTGTTGAAGATGCCCGAGCTTGCGCCGCATTATCAACTTGTGGTCACGCGCGAAGGCAGCCTGGACGCTCTCGAAGTGCTGACAGAGCTCCGCCAGGAATACGAGCATCTGGGTGCGGAGGACCGCGACGCGCTCGCCCGGCGTCTGAGCCATTCCCTGAAGAACTATGTGGGCATCAACGCCAAGATCACGGTGCATCCTTGCGGGCAGGTCGAGCGCACCCTTACCGGCAAGGCCCGCCGCGTGATCGACAAGCGTCCGCGCTGAAGACCGGCACCGCCCACGGTTTCTCCGATCAGCCGCTTCGGTGTGTCGGGCAAGGGTCCAGGTACCCCCGGACACGTTATGATGCGAGCTGGTTTCATTGATCGGGAGCGGCCGACATGCTGGCTCAGGCAGGCGGGGCACGAATTGCGGGAATTGGATTGGACCTGTTGCGGCTGGACCGCGTGCAACGGGTCTTTGATCGGCACCCTGATCGTTTCGTGAAACGCATCCTCGGCCCGCAGGAAATCGAGGTCTTTCATCGCCGCTATGCTCGCGATCCGCGTCGCGGTGTGCGTTACCTCGCCACCCGCTTTGCCGCCAAGGAAGCCTTCTCCAAGGCCATCGGCCTGGGCATGCATATGCCCATGGCGTGGTCGCGCATGCAAACCCTGAACGCGCCCGGCGGGCGGCCCTTTGTGCAGCTTTCTGAGCCGCTGGCCGGCTGGTATGCCCAGCGCTTCGGACCGGCCCATGTCTCCGTTACCGACGAACACGATATGGTGGCGGCTTACGTGGTGGTCGAAGCCCTCGCCCAGACGCCGTCCAGCCCTGCCAGTCACTGAGCATTTTTCATGAATCCAAAGCCGATATCCCTGCCCCCGGGTCCCGTCATGGTGGACGTCCAGGGCGTCGAACTGACCCATCACGAACGCGAACGCCTGCAGCACCCCGCCGTGGGCGGTGTCATCCTGTTCGCCCGAAATTTTGAAGGTTGTGAGCAACTCACCCGGCTGTGTGCCGAGATCCGCAGTGTGCGGAGCGAGCCGCTGCTGATCGCAGTGGACCACGAAGGAGGGCGGGTGCAACGCTTTCGCAGCGACGGCTTCACACCGCTGCCTTGCATGCGCGAACTCGGGAACCTATGGCAACGCGAACCGCAAAGGGCCTTGCAGGCCGCCACCGCGGTGGGTTTCATTCTGGCGGCGGAGTTGCGGGCCTGCGGCGTCGATCTGAGCTTCACCCCGGTACTCGATCTGGATTATGGCGTGAGCAAGGTAATCGGCGATCGCGCGTTTCACCGGGATGCCGGCATCGTCGCCTCGCTTGCGCGTGCACTGATACAGGGTCTTGGAAAGGCGGGGATGGCGGCTTGCGGGAAGCATTTCCCGGGACATGGCGCGGTGGAGGCCGACTCGCACCACGAGATTCCGGTGGACGAACGTTCTCTCGAAGAGATCCTCGCGCAGGACGCCGCCCCCTATGCCTGGCTGGGTGACCTCGTGCTGCCTTCGGTCATGCCGGCACATGTGATTTACCCCAAGGTCGATGCAGCGCCGGCAGGCTTTTCCAGGGTCTGGGTACAGCAGATTCTGCGGCAGCGCCTGGGCTATGATGGGGTCGTGTTTTCCGACGACCTCACCATGGAGGGCGCCACGGTGGCGGGCGACATCCTGGCTCGGGCCAATGCCGCGCTGACTGCCGGCTGCGACATGGTGCTGGTGTGCAACCGCCCGGAACTTGCCGATGAACTTCTTGAACGGCTGCAATTCCAGCCGCCGTCCGTCTCCGTAGACCGTTTGCGCAGGCTCATGCCGAAGCTTCCGGCAGCCGACTGGGAGACCTTGCAGCAGGACCCGCAATATCAGCATGCCCGACGAATTCGATCTGAAATCCTTCCTGGCTGACCTGCCCAATCTCCCGGGCGTCTATCGACATATCGACGCCCAGGGTGAAGTGCTGTATGTGGGCAAGGCGCGTGACCTGAAGCGTCGCGTCAGTTCGTATTTCCAGAAGACGTCTTCCAGCCCGCGAATCGCCCACATGGTGGCGCGCGTTGCGCGAGTCGACGTCACGATTACACGCAGCGAGGCCGAAGCCTTGCTGCTCGAAAACAATCTCATCAAACGGCTGAAGCCGCGCTACAACATCCTGTTCCGGGACGACAAGTCGTATCCCTTCCTGATGTTCAGCGGGCATGAGTATCCCCGCATTGCCTATTACCGGGGCGCAACCAGCCGCAAAGGTCGGTTTTTCGGCCCTTATCCCAATAGTTGGGCGGTGCGCGAAACGATCCAGATCCTGCAAAGGGTCTTCCGCCTGCGCACCTGTGAAGACAGCGTATTCGCCAATCGTTCCCGGCCGTGTCTGCTGCACCAGATCGGGCGTTGTTCCGCACCCTGTGTGGACAATATTGCCCTGGAAGACTACAAGGCCGACGTCGACCGGGCCATTCGTTTTCTTGATGGCCACGCGGACGACGTCCTCAAGGACATCGAGGCGCGCATGCTGGCGGCTTCGGAAAAGCTGGACTTCGAGCAAGCCGCCATGCTCCGTGATCAGATGGGTGCGCTCTCGCGGGTGTTGCAACAGCAATCCATGGAGCAGGTCGGGCACGATGACGTTGACATCATCGGGGTCGTCGCAATGGGTGGCAAGACCTGCGTGAACCTTGCCATGGTACGCGGCGGCAGGCATCTGGGCGACAAGGCTTTTTTTCCGTCGCACACGGTGGACGACAGCCCGGCCGACGTGCTGGCAGCCTTCGTGGCACAGCACTACATCGATACCACGATGCCGCCCGTGCTGGTCTGCTCGCATAAATTGCCAGACCCCGAGCTGTTGGTGCTGCTGGCCGAGCAAACCGGCGTGCGGGCGCGATGCCTGGTGCGGCCGCAGGGGCTACGCAAGACCTGGCTTGAGCAGGTAATCAAGAATGCCGAGCTGGCGTTGACACGCTCACTGAGCGAGTCCGGTGCCCGTGAGGCGCGCACGCGCGCCTTGGCCGAAGTGCTGTCGCTCGACACCGACGAAGCGGCCCTGGACACCTTGCGGGTGGAGTGTTTCGACATTAGCCACACGGCGGGTGAGGCCACGCAGGCGTCTTGCGTGGTGTACCAGCATCATGACATGCAGACCTCCATGTATCGGCGCTACAACATCGCCGGCATCACGCCGGGCGACGACTACGCAGCCATGCGACAAGTGCTATCGCGCCGCTTTACCCGGGTGGCCGATGGTCAGGCTCCGCTGCCGGACATCGTGCTGATCGACGGTGGGAAAGGGCAGGTCGAAGTGGCGCGGCAGGTCTTCGTCGAATTGGGCCTGGATACCCGTGTGCTGGTGGGGGTGGCGAAAGGGGAAGGGCGCAAGGTCGGGCTGGAGACACTGATCTTTGCCGATGAGCGGGAGCCCCTTTTGCTGGGCGTGGAATCACCGGCCCTGCTGCTGGTGGCGCAGATCCGCGATGAGGCGCACCGCTTCGCCATCACAGGCATGAGGGCGAGGCGTGCCAAGGCGCGCACCGTGTCTCGCCTGGAAGAGATTGAAGGCGTGGGCGCCCGGCGGCGCCAGCGCCTGCTGGCCCGCTTCGGTGGCTTCTCTGGAGTGGTGGATGCCAGTATCGACGATCTGCGCTCGGTGGAAGGGATTTCCGATGAGCTTGCCGAACGCATTTATCTCGCACTGCGCTGAACCGCCGTTTGCCTGTTGAGGTAGTATTCCGACTATGCCACTCAATCTGCCGATCGCCCTTACCTGGTTACGCATCGCGATGATCCCGCTGATCGTCGCGTTGTACTACGTGCCCACGACCTGGTTGTCCGAGTCCACGCGCGATGCGATAGGCGCCGCCTTCTTCATCATTGCCGCCCTGACCGACTGGTTCGACGGCTGGCTGGCCCGGCGCTGGAACCAGACGTCAAGCTTCGGGGCTTTCCTGGATCCGGTGGCCGACAAGCTCATGGTATGCGCGGCCCTGCTCATTCTGCTGAATCTGGATCGGGTCGATTCGTTCATTGCGCTGATCATCATTGGGCGCGAGATCACGATCTCGGCCCTGCGTGAATGGATGGCCAAGATCGGCGCAAGCGGCAGCGTGGCGGTGCATACGCTGGGCAAGTTCAAGACCGCCGCGCAGATGGTCGCCATTCCCTGCCTGCTGTACTGGCAACCCCTGTATGGGGTGCCCACCGATCTGGTCGGGCAAGGGCTCATCGTCGTGGCGGCGGTGCTCACCGTTTGGTCGATGTGTTATTACATGCAGCGGGCGTGGCCCGAAATCCGGCACCGATCGGAACAGCCAGGGGAATAAAGATTGAGTGCGTCTGCTGAGGCGTTGCATGCGCCGGATCCATCGGTCATGCGCCGGCGTGATTGGCTGGTTATCTCGTTGGTGGGCGGGGCTCACGCCTGCTCTCACTTCTTTCAGCTGGTGATACCCACACTGTATCTGTCTCTGGCAGCGGAGTACGGATACGATTTCGCCCAGTTGGGACTGCTGGCATCCATCTTTTTTCTGCTGTCTTCCATCGGGCAGGCGTCGTCGGGGTTCATCGTCGACCGCATCGGCCCTACACCGGTACTCTGGTTCGGGCTGGCGTGCTTCGTGGCATCGGGCCTGCTCATCGCGGGATCCAACGGCTATGTCATGCTCATGGTGGCGGCGGCCGTGGGTGGCATCGGTAATTCGGTCTTCCATCCCGTCGACTATTCCATTCTGAACCATCGCGTCAGCACAGAGCGGCTTGGGCATGGCTTCAGTACTCACGGGCTGACGGGCAATCTGGGCTGGGCGATTGCACCGCTGTATATGGCCGCCTTCATCCATCTGGCGGGATGGCGGGTGGCTGCCGCTGCAGCATCCGGCCTGGTGGCTATTGTGCTGTTCCTGACCTGGCTGGGGCGGCATCTGTTGTCCGGTCGGGAAAGCGTGGCGCCGGCTCGTATGGGCGGTGCCGGGCAACGCGGTGCGTCAACGTCCGGCCTCGGAGCGTCTGGCGACAAGGCGTCGACACCCGGTGATGACCTGTCACGCAAGAGCGCCATGGGCACCTTGCGGGCGCTGGTGGCTCAGCCCGCACTCTGGGGCGCGTTCCTGTTTTTCGCCTGTTCTTCGGTTTCGCTGTCCGCCATTCAGAACTACACGATTCCGATGCTGGACACGGTCTATGGCGTCGACAAGGTGCTGGCCGGGTCAGCACTGTCCGGCTACATGCTCGCAGCGGCTGGCGGCATGTTGGCCGGTGGTTTCCTTGTGTCCAGTACGCCGCGCAGCGAGCTTGTCGTTTTCGGTTCGCTCGTCGCTGCCGCCTCGTTTTTCGCGCTGCTGGCAACGGGCGTAGGGGCTCCGGCCTTTGCCCTGGTCCTGATCGCCCTGGCTGGTTTCTTCTCCGGGGTGGCCGGGCCGTCCCGCGACATGCTGATACGGCGAGTGGCTCCGAAGGGCGCCACGGGCACAGTGTATGGCCTCGTGTATTCCGGCATGGACATCGGGGCATCCCTGGCCCCCGTAGCCTTCGGCATGATGCTCGATGTGGGGCTGACGCGAGGCCCCTGGGCCGGTGCGGCGGCCAGTTTTGTGGCGGCTGCCGTGCTCGCGATGGCGGTAGGCCGGGCGGCAGCGGCTCGGACTGCGAGCCCACGACCCGCATAGGCTTCAACGCGGGTGCAGGCGCCTCGGGCGCCTGCACGTGCTCTATTGACGCGGTGTCCGCACTTCGTGAAACTGCACCGGTTGGCTGCTGCGCCACGGGTTGATATCCAGGCCGCCACGCCGCGTGTACCGGGCTTCCACATATAGCGCCTCAGGCTGCGCGGCATTCCAGATATCGCAGTACATGCGCTCGACGCAGTGTTCGTGAAACTCGGTGTGGCGGCGGAAAGAGACGATGTACTTCAGCAGCCCCTCATGGTCGATGCGACGGCCGGTATAGCGTATCAGCACACTGCCCCAGTCAGGCTGGCCCGTCACGGGACAATTCGACTTCAGGAGATTGCTTACCAGGCTTTCGGTCACCACTTCGCCGTCCGCGGCGACGATGAGCAGCGAAGGGTCAGGCTCATAACGCTCTATCTCCACATCCAGCTGATCCAGGCACTGGCCCGGCAGCGGCCCGCACAATATTTCCAGCCGATCAAGACCCGTTTCCAGCGTCACTTGAACTTCCGCGCCCGCGACACGACTCAAGTCGGTGCGCATGATCGCGGCCACCTGCTGCGCATCGTCGTAGCGCGTTTCGTTGAATGAATTGAGATAGAGCTTGAACGACTTCGACTCGATGAGGCAGGGGCTTTCCGCCGGCACCACAAAGCGCGCGATCGCCGCCTGCGGCAGTCCCCGGCGGTTCAGCCACGAAACCTCATAGGCATTCCAATGGTCGGCGCCGAACCACGGACCTGGCCGCAGCAAGGACTGGCGGTTGGTTTCGCGGTCTATGGGGAAGAGGACGGTGGGATCGTATGTGGTGGGATAGACCACGTCGCGCCCCAGAGGCGCGGCGTGCAGGGATGAGTCGGACATCTGCGGAACCAAAATCCAAAATGGCATTTTAGACCGCCGCTCCCGCTCTGTGAAATACCGTTCCCGCCATACGATAAGCCGTTATTGCCCTGCAGCGCTCTGCGTTTCGAGCTAAGAAAATCTTTTCCTTATTGTGAAAAGCAACTCACAGTTCATTGATTTATAAGAGGAAAATAGTATGTCTTATATAAGATAAAAGTGTGATGTGCGGCGCAGCATTCTTCTAGACTGAGCTCATCGATTTCTCTTTCCACTTCTCAAAGGATGAGCATCATGAGCACACGCGAAAATCAGATCCGTGACCTGCAGCGTACCTGGGCCGAGGATTCCCGTTGGCAAGGCATCAAACGCGGCTATACCGCCGAAGACGTGATTCGGCTGCGCGGCTCCGTGGTTGAAGAAAACACGCTGGCTCGCCGCGGCGCCGAAAAGCTGTGGAAGCTGCTTCACGAGGAACCGTTCGTCAATGCGCTGGGGGCACTTACCGGCAACCAGGCGATGCAACAAGTAAAGGCCGGCCTCAAGGCGATCTACCTGTCCGGCTGGCAGGTGGCAGGCGATGCGAATCTGGCCGGGGAAATGTATCCCGACCAGTCCCTGTACCCGGTCAATTCCGTGCCGCAGGTGGTGCGCCGGATCAACAATGCGCTGGCTCGTTGCGACCAGATTCAGTGGATGGAAGGCAAGGACCCGTCCGATGCCGACTACATCGATTATTTCGCGCCCATCGTGGCCGATGCCGAGGCCGGTTTCGGCGGTGTGCTCAATGCGTTCGAGTTGATGAAGGCCATGATCCAGGCCGGCGCGGCAGGGGTTCACTTCGAAGACCAGCTCGCGGCGGTGAAGAAGTGTGGGCACATGGGCGGCAAGGTGCTCGTGCCTACGCGCGAAGCGGTTGCGAAGCTGGCCGCCGCCAGGCTGGCGGCCGACGTTCTCGACGTACCGACCATCCTCGTCGCCCGTACCGATGCCGATGCCGCCGATCTGGTCACCAGTGATGTTGACGAATCCGATCGTGCCTTCATCACCGGCGAGCGTACCGTCGAAGGATTTTTCCGCACACGGGCCGGTATCGAGCAAGCCATTTCGCGGGGCCTGGCCTACGCTCCGTATGCCGACCTGGTATGGTGCGAAACCTCCACGCCCAACCTGGAGTACGCGCGGCAGTTTGCCGAAGCGGTCCACCGCCAGTTCCCTGGCAAGCTGCTGGCCTACAACTGCTCGCCTTCGTTCAACTGGAAAAAGAACCTGGACGATGACACCATTGCCCGTTTCCAGCGTGAACTGGGAGCGATGGGTTACAAGTTCCAGTTCATCACGCTTGCGGGCTTCCATGCGTTGAATTACGGTATGTTCGAACTGGCTCACGGATATGCCCGCCGCCAGATGAGCGCCTTCGTGGAGCTTCAGCAAAAAGAATTCGCGGCGGCTGATCTGGGCTTCACTGCTGTCAAGCATCAACGTGAAGTGGGCACCGGTTATTTCGACGCCGTGACGCAAGCGATCGAAGGCGGTGAATCGTCCACCACGGCACTTGCCGGATCCACCGAAGAGGCCCAGTTCGAGGCCTCGGAACCCACACATGTATGAAGGTTGAAGGAATCTTGACCTAGATCAAGTGGGGTGGGCGTCCGCGCGGCTATAGTGCCTTCCATGCGCGCGACGTCCATTTTCTCAGCCCCCACTCTCTCCGATGCAGAACGTCATCGGCGCCGGCACATGCTGGCTCGGCTGGGCCTGGCATGGCTTGCCATGATGCAGGTGATGATGTTCGCGTTCCCCGGCTACCTTCGGCACGACGGCATGGCGCCGGATAACCTCGAGTTGCTTGACCAGGCCATCTTCCTGATGAACTGGATCAGCCTGATCATGACCGTGCCCGTCATCCTCTATTGTGCGCAGCCCGTCTGGAGCGGAGCGCTGCGTCGCCTCGCTCAGCGCCGCGTGTCGATGGACGTGCCGGTGGCACTGGGCATTGCGGTCGCCTTTATCCCCAGCATGTACGCCACCTGGGTCGGACGCGGCGAAGTCTACTTCGACTCCGTAGTCATGTTTGTGGCCTTTCTCCTTACCGCTCGCTACCTCGAGCTCTGTGCCCGTCAGTCGGTGGAGGCCGGTGGTGGTCATGTAGCGATCGAATCCTTCCGGGCCGCCGCGTCGGAACAGGCGAATCGCGCCGCTTTCTGGTTCGTCAATATCCAGGTCGTGCTGGCCATCGTCGCCGGTGCCGTCTGGTGGTTCTACATTGACTCAAGCCATGCCATTCCGGTGCTGGTGGCCATGTTCGTCATGAGCTGCCCCTGTGCCATGGCCATGGCCGTCCCCTCCACCGTGTCTGCCGCCCATGCCAGCCTGCTGGCCCGGGGCGGTCACCTGAGCGAATCCGAAGTCGAGCAGCTCCTGCATGGCGCACGGCGCATCACTCGGCAAAATCTTTATGGCTCGGTCGCCTGGCATCTGCTCATGACGCCACTCGCGGCCATTGGCCTGGTAGCCCCCTGGGTGGCTGCCATCAGCATGTTGTTGTCTTCCCTGGCTGTTGCAGCCAACGCCTGGCGCCTGTATCGGCAACAGCTTCGTGTCGTACCGACGGAAGCCTGGGCGGCGGCTGCAGTACAGGGCTGAGCATGACTTCATCGCTACTGTTGCTCCTGCCGATCGCGCTGGTCTTCGTGATCGTGATTGGCGCCTTGTTCTGGTGGGCAATCTTTGCCGGCCAGTTCGATGATTCGAGCAGGGCAGCGGAGTCGATTCTGCAGGATGACGACACATCGCAGGCCTCTCCGCCCGCCTCGGATGGCGGCGAAGGTCGGGAAGGGAACGGTTCGCCGAAGCGCGACTGAGCGGGTGCCCGACCCTTTGTAGCGCTCGAATGTGGCGCCGCAACATCAACCCGAATTGAGCAGACACCGCCTTGATGCAGATCAAGGCTGGTGACGTGGGCATGCGGGATCATGCTCGCGAACGTTTTTATTTGATAACTGAGGGGAAGCTCATGGGTACTTCCGATACGCTCGGAAAACAGCCTGAAGTCTTCAACTACGGCGTGGTACGGCAGTTCGCGATCATGACCGTGGTGTGGGGGATAGTCGGAATGGGTGTCGGCGTCTGGATCGCCGCGCAACTGATCTGGCCGGAATTGAATTTCGATATTCCGTGGCTTAGCTATGGCCGCCTGCGGCCGCTGCACACCAACGCGGTCATCTTCGCGTTCGGCGGCAGCGCATTGTTCGCGACGTCCTATTACGTAGTGCAGCGCACCAGTCAGGCACGCTTGTTCTGTGACAAGCTGGCCGCCTTCACCTTCTGGGGATGGCAGGTTGTCATTGTGGCGGCGGTGATCACGCTACCCATGGGCATCACCACCACGAAGGAATACGCTGAACTGGAATGGCCGATCGACCTGTTGATCGCAGCCGTGTGGATCTCGTATGCGATCGTGTTCTTCGGCACTATCGTCAAGCGCCGCGTCAAGCACATCTACGTAGCGAACTGGTTCTTCGGCTCGTACATCCTCACCATTGCAGTACTGCACATCTTCAATAACCTGGAGATGCCCGTCACGCTGTGGAAGTCGTACTCGGCCTACGCCGGTGTGCAGGATGCCATGGTGCAATGGTGGTACGGCCACAACGCCGTGGGCTTCTTCCTGACGACCAGCTTCCTGGGCATGATGTATTACTTCGTGCCGAAGCAGGCCGAGCGCCCCATCTTCTCGTATCGCCTGTCCATCGTTCACTTCTGGGCGCTGGCGTTCACGTACATGTGGGCCGGTCCTCACCACCTGATGTACACGTCGTTGCCTGACTGGACGCAATACCTGGGCTCCGCTCTGTCGCTCATCCTGCTTGCACCGTCGTGGGGCGGCATGATCAACGGCATCATGACGATGTCCGGCGCATGGCACAAGCTGCGTACTGATCCGATCCTGAAGTTCCTGGTCGTGTCGCTGTCGTTCTACGGCATGGCGACCTTCGAAGGCTCCATGATGTCGATCCGTACGGTGAACGCACTGTCGCATTACACCGACTGGACGATCGGTCACGTGCACTCCGGCGCACTGGGCTGGGTGGCCATGATCACCTTCGGATCCCTGTACTACCTGATCCCGCGTCTGTTCGGCCGCACCACCATGTATAGCGTGAAGGCAATCGAGGTTCACTTCTGGATCGCGACCCTTGGCGTGGTGCTCTACATCGCCGCCATGTGGATTGCCGGTGTGATGCAAGGCCTGATGTGGCGTGCCACGGGCGCGGACGGCACCCTGACGTACTCCTTCGTGGAGGCGGTGAAGGCAACCTATCCGTTCTACGCCATCCGTCTGCTCGGTGGCGCGATGTTCCTGACCGGTGTGGTGATCATGTTCTGGAACACCATCATGACCGTGCGTGTGGGCACCAAGGGCGTCAACCCCGAAGTCCCGCTGTACAGCCCCGATGCGCGTGACCCGGCCCTGCGTATTCCCGTGCCGGCCAACGCCTGAGGAGAGTATTCAAAATGGCGCAAGAAAAAACCAAGTTCTTTTCCCATAAGTTAGTGGAAACCAACGTTGGCTGGCTGATGTTCCTCAGCGTGTTGGTGATCTCCTTCGCCGGTCTGGCGCAGATCGTTCCGCTGTTCTTCCAGCACTCCACCACGGTGCCGACCGAAGGCGTTGAGCCTTACGATTCGCTCCGCCTGGTGGGGCGCGACATCTACATCCGCGAGGGCTGCGTGAGCTGTCACTCGCAGCAGATCCGGATGCTGAGCTCCGAGGTACAGCGTTACGGTCCGTATTCGCTGGCAGGCGAGGGCGTGTACGAGCGTCCCTTCCTGTGGGGTTCGAAGCGTACCGGTCCCGACCTGGCGCGAGTGGGTCAGCGCTACTCCGACGACTGGCATCGCGTTCACTTGCGTGATCCGCGGGCCGTGGTGCGCGAGTCCAACATGCCCGCCTACCCATGGCTGCAATACAACACCGTTGAAGGCACCAACGTGCAGGAGCGCATGATCGCGCTGCGGCGCCTGGGCGTTCCCTACACGGATGAGCAGATCGAGGCAGCCCCTGAGGCGCTGGTGGGCAAGACCGAAGAAGACGCACTGGTTGCATATCTTCAAGGGCTGGGCGTCGCCGGCCGTGAAGCCGCTGCTCGTGCCGTTATTGAAGGGGGCGCGCAATGATTGCATGGATCAATGGATTGGCAACGCTTCTGGCGATGGCCACATTCCTTGGTATCTGCTGGTGGGCATTTTCGCGCGGCCGCGCCGACGCGAATCGTGAAGCGGCCATGCTGCCCTTCGCACTGCCCGACGAAGACACTACTGAAAATAATAAGTAGGGAGCTCCCATGAGTGATTTTGTAAGTGGCTTCTGGAGCTACTGGATCGCCGCTCTGGCAATCGGCGGGGTCGTGTTCTGTCTGATACTGCTGTTTTCGCAGCGTGCCTGGCTGAAGCGGGAAATTGATCAGGTGGAAGACACCGGCCACGTATGGGACGGCGACCTCACCGAGCTGAACAACCCGATTCCGCGCTGGTGGACATTGATGTTCGTGGGCCTGTGCATCCTGGCTCTGGGCATGTTCTATCTGTATCCGGCGCT
>JAJUGH010000020.1 GCA_029268265.1 Alcaligenaceae bacterium
CGGGCTCCAGGCGAGCCCCCGTCGCTGGCTGGTAACCGGCTGCGCCGGATTCATTGGTTCCAACCTGCTCGAGGCGCTGTTGACCGCCGGGCAGGAGGTGGTGGGGCTGGACAACTTCGCCACGGGGCATCGTCATAACCTCGAGGAGGTCAAGAGCCTGGTGAGTGCCGAAGCCTGGGCTCGCTTCCGCTTCATCGAAGGCGACATTCGAGACCTCGACACCTGCCGCGAAGCCGTGCAGGGCGTCGACTACGTATTGCATCAGGCCGCATTGGGTTCGGTGCCGCGCTCTCTGGAAGACCCGATCACCACCAATGAAGTGAATATCGGCGGCTTTCTGAAGATGCTGGTTGCCGCGCGCGATGCGCAAGTGAAATCCTTCGTGTATGCGGCATCAAGCTCCACTTATGGGGACCACCCCGGACTGCCCAAGGTGGAAGACCGCATCGGCAAGCCGCTGTCACCCTATGCCGTCACGAAATACGTCGATGAGCTCTACGCCGATGTATTCGCACGTGCCTATGGCACGCCCAGCGTGGGCCTGCGTTACTTCAACGTGTTCGGTCGCCGTCAGGACCCGGAAGGCGCGTACGCGGCGGTGATTCCACGGTGGATCGCGGCCATGATTCGCAACCAGGAAGTGGTGGTGAACGGCGACGGCGAAACGAGCCGCGACTTCTGCTATATCGACAACGTCGTGCAGGCAAATGTGCTGGCCGCCCTTGCCGGGCCGGACGGCCAGAACCAGGTGTACAACGTTGCCTACGGCGGACGCACAACGCTGAACCAGCTTTTCGACTATCTCGCCGAGAATCTGCGCGAACAGGGCCTGAAGTACGACCGGCCACCCCGCCACGGCGACTTCCGTGCCGGCGACGTGCGGCACTCGCAGGCCGACGTCGGCAAGGCTGCCGCCTTGTTGGGCTATGCACCCAGTCACGATATCCGTGCGGGGCTGAAGGCGGCCATGCCATGGTATGTGCAGTTCCTCAGTTGAGCCCGGGCGATTGAAGCGGCTGAAGTCCCGGTTCACCGGTCTGCATTCCGATCACCGACGTATCTTTGCCGGCGCATTTCGTGTTGCGGTCTTCCTGCTGCTTGGGAAGGCCGCCGGCGCGCTCAAGGAAATGGCGGTCGCGTGGCGTTATGGCGTAAGCGATGTGGTGGACGCCTATCAGTTCACCATGACCATGGCGAACTGGCTGCCCATTACGATCGTGGGCGCGCTATCGGTCGTGCTGATCCCGGTGCTGGTCAATTCGCGAGACGAAGAGGCGTCATTGCGCCGTCGATTCCTGCGCGAATTGCATGGCTGGGTGATTCTCGCCGGCGTGGTGCTGGCGGTGGGCCTGTACGTTGGTTGGCCGTGGGTGCTCGAATGGGCAGGGGCCGGACTGGATGCCGAAACGCGGCAGATGAGCGGGCAGCTGATTTTCGCCTTTGCTCCCGCCGCCTTGCTGACCCTGCTCACCGGCATCAGCGCTGCCCGCCTGCGTGCGCGTGAGCGCTACATCAACACGCTGCTGGACAGCGTGCCGGCGGTCGTCATCCTGATCTGGGTCCTGCTGGCCACCACGGGTGCGGATGTGGGTCCGCTGCTCTGGGGTACGCTGGTCGGCTATGTCATTCAATCGGCATGGCTGTTGTGGCTGGCCGAGAAAGCCGACGGCCGTACCGGCATGCCGAGACTGGGACTCAGCACACACCACTGGCCGGACCTCATGAAAGCGGCCGGTGTGATGCTGGTGGGGCAGGTGGCCATGAGCTTTGTCGGCCCCATTGATCAGTACACGGCGGCCGGCCTGGGCGCGAACGCCAATGCCACGTTGGGCTACGCCGCGCGGCTGCTGTCTCTCATGCTGGGGTTGGGCGCGGCATCCGTGGGCCGTGCAGCCTTGCCGGTGCTGGCCGACGTGCAGCGCCGCGGCGATGCCGAGCGTGCGCGACGTATGGCGCTGAAATGGTCGGTGCTGATGGTGGCGGCGGGCGCGGGCGTCACGGTGGTAGGCTGGTGGCTGGCGCCGTGGATGGTCGAGCTGCTTTTCGAGCGCGGCGCGTTTACGCCTGAAGATACCATCCGGGTTGCTGAGGTCATGCGCTGGGGACTGCTCCAGATGCCTTTCTATTTTGGGGTCCTGATCCTCGTGCAGTTGCTGGCCAGCCAGAACCGTTATCGCATCATGGCTTCCATCGCCGTCGGCAACTTCCTTCTGAAGGCGGTGATGAATTCGGTATTGGCCCCCGTGATGGGGGTTCAGGGCATCATGCTGGCGACAAGCCTGATGTATGCCCTTTCCTATGTCTGTTATGTTGCGGTGGCCGTACGCCGGCCGCCGACTTTGCAGGGGCAGAATTGAATTATCCGCGAGTCCAACCTCATCTCATGATTGTCATCCACTCGCTCGGAGGCGGCGGTGCCGAACGGGTGACGGTCGAGATGTGTGCCTACTGGCTTGAGCAAGGTTGCCGTGTGACGCTGGTAACACAGAGCGGGCCGGAAACTGACGCCTATCCTGTTCCGGACGGCGTGGACCGCCGCGCCCTGGGGCTGGCCGGTGACAGTGGGGGCAAGATTTCCGCGGCATGGTCGAACCTTCGTCGCGTGTGGGCGCTGCGGCGCCTGATCCGTCGCTTGCGGCCCAATGTGGTGCTCGGCATGATGACCACGTCTTCCGTGCTTGCCGTGCTGGCATCGCATCGCTTGCCTTGCCGGGTCATCGCCACCGAGCACACGCATCCCCCCTCGCAATCGCTGGCCTCCATGTGGCTGCGCCTTCGGCGTTGGGCTTACCCGCGCGCCCATGCGGTGGTAGCGCTTACTTCGGGCACCGCCTCGTGGCTGGAGCATCACGTGCCCGGTTCACAAGTGACTGTGATTCCGAACGCCGTGCGCTGGCCTATGGAGGCAGGCGAGCCGGTGATCGAGCCGCCCCCGCGTGACAGCCGCAAGCGGGTGCTCGCGGTAGGCCGGCTTCATCAGCACAAGGGTTTCGACGTGCTGCTGAAGGCCTTCGCGCAGCTCAAGGGCCATTTCCCCGATTGGGATCTCGTCATCCTGGGCGAGGGCGAAGAGCGGGAAGCCTTGCAAAGGCAGATCGATGAGGCAGAGCTTACGGATCGCGTCAGCATGCCTGGGCGCGTCGGCAATCTGTCGGACTGGTACGGGCAGTCGGATCTTTACGTGTTGAGTTCGCGGGTCGAAGGCCTGTCGAATACGCTGATCGAAGCGATGGCCAGCGGTTTGCCGGTCATTGCCTTCGACTGTGAAACGGGTCCGCGCGAAATCATCCGGCACGATATCGACGGCGTGCTGGTTGCTCAGGTCGAGGATGACGAAGCACTCGCGGCACATATGGCGGATCTGATGGCACGGCCGGAACGGCGTACGTCGCTGGCGCGTCGCGCCATTGATGTGCGCGACCGTTTCTGCACGGCCCGCATCATGACCATGTGGAGCCATCTTTTCGGATTTCGGTGATCCCGGTGGCCTAGCCGGGAGGAGGCAGTCGGCATGTGTGGAATCGTCGGAATATGGGGGCCGCTGCACGACAAGCGCAGCCTGATCGGCGCGTCATGCGCCGGCATGCGACATCGCGGCCCGGATAGCGAGGGCATCTGGGAAGACCCGGAGGCGGGGCTGGCGTTGGGTCATGTCCGGCTGGCCATCATCGACACCAGCCCGGCCGGCAATCAGCCGATGCACTCCGCCTGCGGACGTTATGTGCTGGTGCTCAACGGCGAGGTCTACAACCATCCTGACTTACGCGAGGCGCTCGAGCAGGAGGGCGCGGCGCCGGCATGGCGGGGACACTCCGACACCGAAACCTTGCTGGCCTGCTTTGCCGCCTGGGGGGTGGAGCGCACACTGAAGGCGTCCGCCGGCATGTTTGCCATGGCCCTGTGGGATCGCCAGGAGCAGCATCTTTCGCTAATGCGTGACCGCATGGGCGAGAAGCCGCTATACGCGGGCTTCGTGGGCGACAGCTTTGTGTTCGCGTCAGAACTAAAGGCGCTGGTGGGCCTGCCCGGCCTGGACCGGCGTCCGGACCCCCGGGCGCTCACGCTGCTCATGCAGCACAACTATATTCCTGCTCCCTGGTCTATCTACCGGCAGATACGCAAGGTGTCGCCGGGCTGCTGGATGCAGCTGGGAGCCGGCCAGCGTCGCATCGGCGACATGCCTGCACCGCGTTCTTATTGGTCCGCTACGCTGGTGGCCGAAGAAGCCCGCGCCAATCCGCGCCGCTTTGAGAGCGACGAGGCGGCAGTGGACGCGCTGGATGACGTTCTGACTGCGGCGGTGCGGCGCCAGATGATTGCCGACGTGCCTTTAGGCGCCTTCCTGTCGGGTGGCGTCGATTCGTCGACCATCGTCGCACTGATGCAGCGGGACAGCGCCCGGCCGGTCAAGACCTTCTCGATCGGCTTTGACGATCCACGGTACAACGAAGCGGAACATGCTGCCGCCGTGGCGGCACACCTTGGCACGGATCATTCCGAACACTATGTGAGCGACCGAGATGCGCTCGAGCTGGTTCCTTCACTCGCCCGTGTTTACGACGAGCCGTTTGCCGATTCGTCGCAGATCCCCACCATGCTGGTGACCCGCATGGCGCGGCAACACGTCACCGTGGCTCTCTCCGGCGACGGAGGCGATGAACTGTTCACCGGCTACGGCCGTTACTTCCGGGCCGCGCAATGGTGGAAGCGCCGCCATGGTGTGCCCGAATTGGTGCGCAGCCCGGCTGCTGCCGCGCTGCGCAGTGCCGCCTCGCTCGCGCCCACGCGGCGGCATCGTGCCCGCCTCAACAAATTGGCGGATGTGCTCAGCGCTCCTCATGCCGCCGCCTTCTATCGGCAGTTCGTCACGTATTGGCGTAACCCGTCCGACGTGCTGGTGAACGCCGATCTTCCCGCAGGGCCGTTTGACGAGCCGGTGGACGACGACATCTTCGCCGCCATGACGCTGCTGGATGTGCGTACCTACCTTCCCGACGATATCCTGGTGAAGGTAGACCGGGCGGCCATGGCGGCAAGCCTCGAGACACGGGTGCCACTGCTGGATCATGATGTCTATGCGTTTTCGCGCGAATTGCCTGCGCACTATCACGTTCGTGATGGAAAGGGGAAATGGCTGTTGCGCCAGTTGCTGTATCGCCATGTGCCGCAAGCGCTGATTGAGCGGCCGAAGAAGGGTTTCTCGGTTCCCCTGGAAACCTGGCTTCGGGGACCGCTGCGCGACTGGGCCGAATCGCTGCTTGAACCCACGCGGCTGCGCGACCAGGGCGTCTTCCATGCAGACGTGATCGCAAGGAAGTGGCAGGAGCATCTCTCCGGTCGGCAGGACTGGAGTAAACACTTGTGGGGCATACTCATGACCCAGGCCTGGATGGATCAATGAACATACTGTTTCTGGTCAGTTCGATGCATGCAGGCGGGGCTGAGCGCGTGGCGGCCACGCTGAGTGCGGGCTGGGCGGAGCGGGGCCACCGCGTGACGCTCGTCCCCACCTACACCGGCAAGGGCAAGCTCTTCTATCCTCTGCACACCGGCGTGCGGCTGGAGTGGCTAGCAGACCGGCTGGGCCGTTCGGCCTCTACGCCTTTTGTCCCCTTCACCAAATTGTGGGCCTTGCGCCGCCTGGTCCGTGAAGAGCGGCCGGATGTGATCGTCTCGTTTCTGACGAATGTGAACGTCATGGCGCTGATGGCGACTCGCGGCCTGAGTGTGCCGGTCATCGTCTGCGAACGCACCAACCCGGCCGTAAGCACGAGCGCCAGTGGGCTGCTTCAGCACTTGCGCCGCTGGTGGTACCCCCGTGCCGATATGGTTACGGTGCAGGCGCAAGCGACGGCCCCCGATATGGCGGCGCTCGTGCCGGGCATTCGTCGGCTGGCCGTTGTGCCGAATCCCCTGCCCGACACACTGCCCCCGCCCCGAACATGGTCGCAAGGCCAACCAGGCCGTCTGCGTCTTTCAGCGATGGGGCGACTGGTGCCCTCGAAACGCTACATCGACCTCATTCACATGTTCGCCCGTCTGGCGCCGCGCTTCCCGGATTGGGATCTGTGCATCTGGGGGGAAGGCCCGCAACGCAGCGAGCTCGAAGCTTTGGTTGCGCGTGAAGGCCTCGGCTCCCGCGTGCAGCTGCCTGGGCGTACGCCGGAACCGTGGACAGAACTATGCCGGTCCGACCTCTTCGTGCTCACATCCGAAGTGGAAGGATTCCCCAATGCTTTGGTGGAAGCCATGGCGTTGGGCCTGCCTTGTGTCGCGGTGGACTGCCCGAGCGGACCGCGTGAAATCACGCGCGGCGGCACCGATGCCCGGCTCGTGCCCCTGAATGATCAGGGCGGGCTTGAACAGGCACTGGCGGATTTGATGGGCGATGCGGCCGAGCGCGCCAGGCTGGGCACCGCCGCCGCGCAAAGCGTACGCGAGCGCTATGGCATCGACCAGGTACTCAAACAGTGGGATGCGCTTTTTCAGGCCGTCCGCAAGCATTGAAATAGGGACGTAAATCAAAGTGACTCCGGGCCAAACCGAACTCCACGTCGTTCACATCATTTCGGGACTCGGGCAAGGCGGCGCCGAGACGGTGCTGCACCGTCTGGTCAGCGCTCATGATCCTCAACTGAGACACACCGTCATTTCATTGGGGGATGAAGGCGTATTCGGCCCTCGGCTCCGGGACGCCGGCGTGGAGGTCTACGCGCTTCACTTCAAAGGTTCCCCCGACAATGCCCTGAAGGGCCTGTGGGCGCTGTATCGCCTGCTCAAGCGCCTACGTCCGGATGTCGTGCAGACCTGGATGTATCACGCCGACCTGGTGGGCGGGATCGTGGCGCGTCTGGCCGGCATACCGGCAGTGGCTTGGGGCATCCGGAATTCCGGGGCAGACCTTGAGCATGGCAGCCGTAGCGCCAAGACGGTTTCGTGGTGTTGCGCGAAGCTGTCGCGGGTAGTGCCCGGCGTCATCATTGCCTGTGCGGAAGCCGCCGCTCGCCGCCACCGCGAATGGGGCTATGACGGCGACCGCATGCTGGTCATACCGAACGGCTATGAGCTCGGCGCCTGGCAGCCGGATGCGGAAGCGCGCCGCGCTTTCCGCACGCAGTGGGGCATCCCGCAAGATGCGCCTGTCATCGGCAGCGTGGCCCGCTGGAATCCCCTGAAGGACCATGCCAATTTGCTGGAAGCCTTTGCCATCAGCCTGCGGCGGTTCCCGGACATGCGTTGTGTGCTGGTGGGTGAAGGAGTGGATGCCGCCAACCCGGAGCTGGCGGCACTACTCGACCGCCATGGCTTGCGTGACCGGGTAATCCTGCTGGGTCGGCGCGAAGATGTTCCTGCCATCCTGACGGCGCTCGACCTCTACGTACTGTCCAGCCGCGCAGAAGGCTTCCCCAACGTGGTGGCTGAGGCCATGGCATCAGGCGTACCTTGTGTGGTGACCGATGTTGGCGATGCCGCCGTTATCGTTGATGACTGCGGCTGGGTGGTGCCGCCGCGCAATGCGCCCGCCCTGGCGGCAGCCGTGGATGCGGCGGCGGCGCTGTTGGCAACGCCGGAGGGGATGGAGGAATACCGGCAACGTGCTGGGCGTGGGCGCGATCGCGTGCATCGGGAATACAGCCTGGAAGCGATGAGTCGGCGCTACCGCACGGTATGGAGGCGCCTGGCCCAGGACTTTCCTACCAGAACAGCGGGAGTGTTTGCGGCCCCGGGCGCACAGGCAACACGGCCTGCTGCCGCAGGGGTGCATACGTCGGCGCAGCCGGGCGCGCGTCCGGTCCCCGCCGGGCGCCGTCGACTCCTGTTCCTGGTCAATAACCCCGCATTTTTTCTGTCGCACAGGTTGCCCATTGCGCTGGCGGCACGGGATGCGGGATACGACGTGCACGTGGCCACGATGGACGGCCCTTCAGTGCCGCAGATCCTGGAGCACGGGCTGACCCACCACGTCGTCCCGATGACGCGCAGCGGCCGTCATCCTCTCGAGGAACTGCGTAGTCTGCATGCGTTCTGGCAGCTGTTCCGACGTCTTCGGCCGGATCTTATCCATGCCGTCACCATCAAGCCGGTGCTGTACGGTGGCATTGCCGCGCGGCTTGCAGGTGTGCCTGCCTATGTGGCCGCGGTTTCGGGCCTGGGTTTCATTTTCATGCGCCGCGAAGGCGGCTTCGATCCCCTTCGTCTGGCTGCGACCGTGCTCTACCGATTGGCCCTGGGGCATCGCAATAGCCGTGTTGTGTTTCAGAACGCGAATGACCGCGATGAGCTCCGTGCCGCGGGCGTCGTCCAGCCTGGGCAGGCCGTGATGATACGCGGCTCGGGCGTGGATCTGACGCACTATTTCGCGAGCCCTGAACCCGACGGCCCGCCCGTTGCCATCATGGTCGCCCGCCTCCTTACCGATAAGGGCGTACGCGAATTCGTGGAGGCGGCGCGCATGACGGCAGGTCACCCCAGCGGCCTGCGCTGGATGCTGGTGGGCGCTCCCGATCTCGGGAATCCGGCGAGCATCACCATGGAAGAATTCCAGCGCTGGCAGGAAGAGGGCGCCGTGATCTGCCTGGGCGAACGTGAGGATATCGCCGAGCTGAATCGCGATGCCCATATTGCCGTACTGCCGTCCTACCGTGAGGGCCTGCCCCGTTCATTGGTGGAGGCTGCTGCCTGCGGACGGGCAGTTGTGACCACGGACGTACCCGGTTGCCGGGATGCCATCGAACCGGGCGTGACGGGCCTATTGGTGCCGCCGCGCGATGCGCGCGCGCTGGCTGATGCGGTGCTGGAACTGGCCGTGGATGCGCCGCGGCGTCAGGCCATGGGCCAAGCCGGCCGCCGGCTGGCGGAAAGAGATTTCGATATCGCCAAGGTGGTTCAGCACCACCTGGCGATATACGAGCAGTTGCTGGGCTGAGCGCGGGCGTCGCTGCTCGCCCGCTAGCCTAGAAGGGCAGTGTGATCCCGGGCCGCAGCTCGCTCAAGGCGTTGCGGAACTCCGATTTGATGCGATCCAGCGCGGCTTCGTTGTCGGCTTCGAAGCGCAGCACCACCACGGGTGTGGTGTTGGAGGGCCGTGCCAGCCCGAAGCCGTCGGCGTATTCGGCGCGAACGCCGTCAATGGTGATGAGCTCGTCCGCGGTGGGGAACCGACCCTGCTTCTGCAGAATGGAAATCAGCGCATGCGGTTCGCCTTCCTGCATTTCCAGCTTGAGTTCCGGCGTGGAAATGTCCTGCGGCAAGGCTTCCAGCACTGCCGAAGGTTCGTCATGGCCCGAGAGGATCTCCAGTAGCCGGGCGCCGGTGTACAAGCCGTCATCGAAGCCGAACCACCGCTCCTTGAAGAAGATGTGACCGCTCATCTCGCCTGCGAGCGGCGCATTGGTTTCTGCAAGCTTCGCCTTGATGAGTGAGTGCCCCGTCTGCCACATCAGCGGTTCCCCACCAGCGGCCTTAACGGCTCGAGCCACATGGCGGCTGCACTTCACGTCAAAAATGATGGTGGCGCCGGGCTCTCGGGACAGCACATCTTGCGCGTACAGAATCAGCTGGCGGTCGGGCCAGATGATCTGCCCGGACTTCGTCACCACGCCTACACGATCCGCGTCACCGTCAAACGCCAGGCCCAGCTCGCAATCGCTGGAGCGGACATGGCTGATGAGGTCCTGCAGATTCGCCGGGTCGGCCGGGTCGGGGTGGTGGTTGGGGAAGCTGCCGTCGACGTCGCAGTACAGGGTATCGACCTCGCAACCGATCGCCCGGAACAGGCGTTCGGCCAGTACGCCACCCACGCCGTTGCCGCAGTCGATCGCGATGCGCATGGGCCGCTTAAGACGTAGATCACCCGCGACACGGTCGATGTATTCCTGCGTGATGTCCAGCTGGTGGCGCTTGCCGTGTTCGTCCGCCGTCTCGCGGCCGGCAAGTTCACCCATCAGCGCCTGCAGCGCCTGGATGTCGGCGCCATACAGGGTGCGGCCCGCCATCATCATCTTGAAGCCGTTGTAGTCGGGCGGATTGTGGCTGCCCGTGATGGCTATCCCGGAGCCGGTACCTTGCACGTTGGCCGTGAAATACACGAGCGGCGTCGGCACCATCCCGACGTCCAGGGTATCGACGCCTTCGGAATTGATGCCTTCATGCAGCGCATCGGCCAGGGACGGGCTGCTCAACCGGCCGTCGTAGCCAATCACCAGACGATCCACGTCCTGTTCGATGGCCTGTAGCGCCAGGGCACGGCCTAGCAGGCGGGCGAAGTCGGCATTGAGCTGTGCGGGGACGATGCCCCGGATGTCATAGGCTTTGAAAACGGCGGAAGGCAGGGATGTACTCACGAATTGGATCCTCGTCATGCTGAACGCTGCATATCGGCATGATGCGTGCCCGGCTTGTGGGTCAGAGCAGGAGCGCATGCCGTGCGGCCGGAGTCGGCCGCGCCGGCCATAGTATCCTTTTACGGCTGACGGCGGCTACGCCGATCGATCCATGGATGGATCGCAGCAGCGATGTCCAGCAATAACAGGTCTTGTAAGGGGTGCCCGACACACTGCACGCCTATCGGCAGGTCGCCGTGTTCGGAGGTCGGAAGATGGATGCTGGGCCACCCCAGCAGCGACCACGTGCGATTGAAAATGGAGGAACCCGTACTCGCATGGCCGGCCGGTGCCGTACCCGGTGCGCTGGGGGTCAGTATCAGGTCGAAACTCTCACACCGCCGTTCCCACGCCTGCTGCAGTTCACCACGCTGCTGCTGCAATGCGTGATATTCGTCGGCCGTAACGGCCAGCCCGTGCTCGATGGCGGCCATGGTCTGCGGACGTAGCGCAGATGGCTCGGCCTGCAGGATGGGAAAGAGGCCACGCGCCAGCTCATAGCCCATGACGCCCTGATGGACGGCCAGAGCGCTGGTGATGAGTTCGCCTTCTTCTATCCATTCCACCTCGGCGCCGTGCGTGGCCAGGTCTTCGGCGGCTTGTTTAAGGGCGTCCATGGCGGACGTTTCCAGCGCCCCTGCCTCAAGTGAGGCCAGCACTGCAACACGCAGCTTCGTCGGTACGCCGGTGGGTTCTCCGAAAAAGATCCGGGCGATGTCACGGCACAGCCCGACATCGCGCGTGAACCACCCGATGGTGTCCAGGGAATCGCACAACACCTGCATCCCCGTTCTGGGTACACGGCCAAATGACGGTTTGAAACCCACGACGCCGTTGAAGGCGGCGGGGCGAATCATGGATCCGCCGGTCTGTGTCCCCAGAGCGAAATCCACCATACCCGCTGCCACTGCGGCGGCCGATCCGCTGGAGGAGCCTCCCGGTGTGTGAGCAAGATTCCAGGGATTTCGGGTGGGGCCAGGTGCCGTGACGGCAAATTCAGCGGTGACTGTCTTGCCCACCGGGTTGGCGCCCGCCGCCCTCAGCATGGCGACACAAGCGGCGTCGAACCGGGCGGGCTCGACGGCGCTCAGGGCCGCTCCGTGCTGCGTCGGCATGCTGCGGACGTTGATGACGTCCTTCACGCCGAACTGAAGGCCGGCAAGCGGGCCGTGCGTGGGCGTCGCGGGCGGGGTCGCCGCAGTTTCCGCCGGCAGGTACGCCCAGGCGCGGATCTCGATATCGCGCCGGGCGATTTCACTCAGGGATGCATCTGCAATCATGGTGTCCTGCCGCTTCATCGGTTTACTGCACGGTGATGTTCTGGCTACGGATCAGTTCGCCCCACAGCGCCGACTCCGACGCGATGAACTCGCGGAATTCCTCGGCACTGCCACCGGCCACTTCGGCACCCTGCGATTCCACCACCTTGCGATAGTCCTCGTTGGACAGTGCTTGGTTCACCGCTGCGTTCAACTTGGCAAGCACGTCTTCGGGGATTCCGGCGGGTGCCACTACACCGAACCAGTTGGAACCCACCAGGTCGATGCCCAGCTCCTTGAAAGTGGGCAGGTCGGGCAGGGCGGCGACCCGGCTTTCGGCCGATATGGCCAGTGCGCGGATGCGTGGCTGGTCGGCGTTCAGATGCGGGATGAACAGGCTGGCCAGCTCCAGGTACATATCGATATTGCCCCCGAGCAGATCATTCACCGCGGGCGCACCGCCGCGGTAAGGGATGTGGGTGGCCTCGAAGCCTGCACGCTGCTTGAAGAGTTCAGTGATCAGGTGCGATGCGCCGCCTGCTCCGGTGGAGCCGTAGTTCAGCTTGTTGGGATCTGCTTTCGCGTCCTTCACCAGATCCTCGGCCGAGGCGTACGGCGAGCTCGAATTGACGGCGAGCACCATAGCGCCGCGCTCGATCAGGGCGATGGGCTGAATGTCTTTGGTCGGATCGAATGGCAGGCTGTCGCCGTACAGTGCCTTGTTGACGGACATGGGTGCAAAGTTGCCCAGGCCGATGGTGTAGCCGTCGGGCTTGGCGCGTGCGATCTGTGCCGTGCCGATGTTGCCGCTGGCCCCGGGACGGTTCTCCACCACGATGGGTACACCCAGCGTCTCGGCCATGTGCTGCGCCAGTTGACGTGAACGCGTATCGGAGCTGCCGCCCGCAGCGTAAGGCACGATGAACGTGATGGCCTGATTCGGGTAATCGGCCTGAGCCGCCGCAGGGGCGATACAGGCCAGGGCGGTGGCTGCCGCCAGCAATGTTTTTTTGGTGTACCGGATCATTCTTGTTCTCCTCGCTTGGAACAGTGATGCGCGGGCCAGTCCCGGGCAATGCGGCCAATCTTAGGCAGCAGGTATTAATATGTCTAATATTATTTAGGCTCATAATTAAGTCGTTAAAAAACCTAATGGAGGGCCCATGCCGCAGGACGATCCGTACGCGCTGGACGCACGCCTGCTGAAGTGTTTTTCGGTGGTCGCCGACGAGCTTCACTTCGGCCGCGCCGCCCGCCGGCTATTCATGACACAACCCCCGTTAAGCCAGAATATTCGCCGCCTGGAAACGGTGCTTGGTGTACCCCTGCTGTTCAGGAACACGCGTTCGGTGCGCCTGACTGCGGCCGGGGAGGAACTCAAGCGGCGCATTGCAGTCATCGAGCGCGAACTGAGCGCGACGGCGATGTCGGTTCGCCGCGTGCATGAAGGCCAGGAGGGAGAGCTGCGCATCGCGCTTACTCCCAGCGCCGCCTATTCGCGCTTTCCGCAATGCCTGTATGCTTTTCGCAAAGCCTATCCCGGCGTGCGGGTGGAGGTGTCCGAGATGAACTCGAGCGAAATGCCGGACGCCCTGCGCCACGGGCGGCTCGATATGGCACTGATGCGCCCTCCGTTCGCTGACGAGGATCTCAAGCCGGAGCGTGTGCTCGCCGAAGATCTGGTGCTGGCCGTACGTAGCGACCATCCCGTCGCCCGGTCCCATACTGCAGGCTTGCCGTTGGCGGATGCCCTGCGTTGCGAACTTATTGGGTATTCGCGCAGCACGTCACGCTACTTCAATGAAATGCTGCAGCGGCTCGGGCGACGGGCCGCCGTCGCTCCGGAGGTCGTGCAGGAAAGCATGATTCCGACGGTGCTCGCGCTGGTGGAAGCCGGCATCGGCGCGGCCATCGTCCCGGCCAACTTGAGCCGGGCGCGAGCGGATACGGTGTCCTATCTGCCTTTGCTGGATTGCGGCGACATTCGTGCTGAACTGTTGCTGGCGCGCGCACCGGACCAGACCAATGCAGCCGTGGACAATTTCCGCGCCATCATGCAGCAGTGGGGCGGTGACCCTGCCAGCTGCTAAAGGTGCCGGGCCCGTCAGCAGCTCCGCGTCTCGTCGCTCTCGCTAAAATCAGGCAGTCCTATTTATAAATATCTGGAAGGTGCTATGGGAGACATGGGCGAGCTGGTCGGCCTGCTGGGCGAACAATATGTGATTACCGGCGCGGAAACGGAGCCTTACACCGTCGATTGGCGGGGCCGCTACTCGGGTGCTGCGATGGCGGTCGTTCGGCCGGGCAGCGTGCAACAGCTGGCGGGCGTGGTGAAGTGGTGCGCCGAGCGCAAGATTCCCATGGTGCCTCAAGGTGGCAATACCGGCCTATGCGGTGGCGCCACGCCCGACAGTTCCGGCTGTGCAGTACTGGTTTCACTGACGCGGCTCAATGCCATTCGTCAGATCGACACCGAGAACGACACCATGGTGGTGGAGGCAGGATGCATCCTACAGTCCGTGCAGCAAGCGGCGCGAGATGCTGGCCGGCTGTTTCCCCTGAGCCTGGCGGCGGAAGGCAGCTGCACGGTGGGCGGCAACCTGGCCACCAACGCCGGAGGTACCCAGGTACTGCGCTACGGCAACGCGCGCGATCTCGTGCTCGGCCTTGAAGTGGTGACGCCACAAGGCGAAATCTGGAACGGCCTGCGCGGTCTTCGCAAGGACAACACCGGCTACGATTTGCGCACTCTGTATATCGGCAGCGAGGGAACACTGGGCTTTATTACGGCGGCCACACTCAAGCTCTTTCCGCTGCCGGTGGCCCAATGTACGGCCTTGCTCGCGCTGGATTCCATCCAGGATGCGGTCGCCGTACTGGCGGCTGCCCGCAAAGGGTTCGCTGCCTCGCTTACCGGCTTCGAACTCATCGCGGCAAACTGCCTGGATGGCGTGATCCGCCATGATCCCGGTCAGCGAATTCCTTTCGAAGGCGAGTCCGCAAAGCGCCCCTGGTTCGCCTTGCTTGAACTGTCGGACAGCGAGAGCGAGACCCATGCGCGCGAACGCTTCGAGGCGGTGATCGGAGAGTGCATCGAGCAAGGCCTGATCGCCGATGCCGTCATTGCGGAAAATGTCGGGCAGAGCCGCGCGCTCTGGCATCTGCGCGAAAGCATTCCGCTGGCCGAGAAATCCTTCGGCAAGAGCGTGAAGCACGATATTTCCATTCCGGCTTCTCGAATGGCTGATTTCGTGGAAACCACCAACGCGGCCCTGCAGGCTCGCTTCCCTGGGGTAGAGCACGTCATCTTCGGCCATCTTGGCGATGGCAATCTGCACTACAACGTGGCGCCGGGAACGGCATGCACTGAGCAGGAACTGCTGGCGAAGCAATCGGAGATTCACGGCATCGTGCACGACCGTGTTCATGCCTACCAGGGCTCGATCAGCGCGGAACACGGCGTGGGCCAGCTCAAGCGCGACTATCTGCCCCGCTATAAGGACCCGGTGGAATTGGCGCTCATGCGGCGTATCAAGTCGGCGCTAGATCCTGACGGGCTGATGAACCCCGGCAAGGTGCTTTAACTCCAGGTCGTCACGAAAACGGCCGCCTGGTTAAGGGCGGCCGTTTCAGGCACCTGGCTACCGGTGATCGGCGCTCAGACCGGGATGGCCGGAAGCACCGTGCCGGCGCATTCGCCAAGGCTGATTACGGGGTAACCGGGCTTGGTGCAACGCGCCCGCAGTATCACCTCATCGTTATCCTGCAAGAAAGTGCGTTCCTCGCCCCAGGGTAGCTTGATGGGGTTGCGGCCGTTGCCGGTGATTTCCAGCAGCGAGCCTTCTTCACCTTGCGAGGGCCCGGACAGAGTGCCCGTACCAAGCAGGTCTCCCGGTTGCAGCTTGCAGCCGTTCACGGAATGGTGGGTAACGAGTTGGGCCGCACTCCAGTACGCATCACGGAAGTTGCTGCGTGAGAGCGACGCGGGCTGCGCACCCTGGCTCCGCGAGGCCTCGGTAGTCAGCAGGACTTCCAATTCGACATCGAAGGCACCGTGCTCACGGTTTTCATCAGATGTTAAATAGGGCAGAGGCTGCGGGTCTTCCGCGGCGCGCTGGAAGGGCTGGCGGAACGGTGCCAGTGCTTCAAGGGTGACGACCCAGGGTGAGATCGTGCTGGCGAAGTTCTTCGCCAGGAAAGGTCCCAGCGGCTGATATTCCCATGCCTGCAGGTCACGGGCCGACCAGTCGTTCAGGATGCAGAAGCCGAATACGTGGGATTCGGCTTCGCGGATGTCGATACGCTGCCCGTGCTGATTGCCTTGCCCCAGGAAAATACCGAGCTCCAGCTCATAGTCCAGCCGCTGGCTGGGCCCGAAGCCGGGAGCGGCGCCGTCTTCGGCGGGCCGTGTCTGACCCACCGGGCGGGGAAACGCCTGGCCCGACACACCGATGGTGGACGCGCGGCCATGGTAGCCAATGGGTACCCACTTGTAGTTGGGCAGGAGAGGATTGTCCGGGCGAAACTGCTTGCCCACTGCGGTGGCATGGTGCACCGAGATATAGAAGTCGGTGTAGTCACCGATCTGGGCGGGCAAATTGTGCTCGATGGCTGCGCGGTCATGCAGCAGGGGTTCCAGCTTACCTTGCAGATCGGAGCCTTCGCGCAGCGCCTTCGATAAGGCCAGTCGCAGCGCCGACCAGTGTTCGGGGCTGAGCGCCATGAGCTTGTTGAGCGTTTGCGCGTCGCAGGCCTGGAGCGCCTCGCCGGCCGGGCCGGTCCAGGGGCTCAGGAGCGCCAGGGCGGCAAGGTCGAGCACCTTGTCGCCAATGGCGACACCGACGCGAAAGTCGTGATGGCCGCCTTTCTCACGGAACACGCCGTAGGGCAGGTTCTGGATGGGAAAGCCGTTATCCGGCACATTGGCCGAGGTGACCCAGCTTTGCAAAGCGGGATCATGGGTTTCGTTCAAAAAGGACATCTGTTGCTGATTCCAGTTGGTACGGGTGTGTGGCAGTCGGCCGCTTCACGCTTCGGCCATTACCGACTTCCGCGCCTCTTCGAGGGCCTCGTTGATGACGCCGAGGTCGCCGATGTGATTCGACAGCAGCAATACCAGGGCGGCATTCATGGCGTTGCTCTCATTGGTGCTGAGGTCCCGGTGAGCATTGATGAGGCATTCGTAGAACTCGTCCGGGATGTTGAAGTTCGACTGCGTGTTCAGGTGTGACATGGCGATACCTCTTGCTGGGTGCTGGTGGCCCGATCAAGGGCTCTGGCGATGCTTCCGGCATCAGGATGACGCCACCGCGCTGCAATGTGCTGATCCGGGCGGAACAGGTAGCAGGCGCCGTCGCGTGTATCGTACCGGGATGCCAGGATGCCGTCGTGATCGACCACGTACTCAATGCCCGGCTTGATGTCTCCTTCGAGCTCGGGCGGAATGACGAGGATACAGCGTAGCGGTAGCGAATGGAAACCCGGGTTGACCACTTGTTCCATCAGCGCAGCGTCCGGCAGGGCGTTCTTGCAAAAGAAGGCAAGCAGGAACTGGTCGCCCACTTTGCTGAGCCACCAGATGGTGTGGCCATCCTGGCTTACCGGCGCATCGGGCGCGACGGCGCCCAGCGGGAGCGCCGGGGCGAAGTCATCGACATCCGGCGTGTTCAGGCTGGAGTTCGTATAGAAAGTCGCCACGGACAGCCGGCCGCTGTTTACCAGTCGGCGCGCGAAGTCGTGATGCTTGGCAAGCCTCAGCACGGCATTGCGGAACATCAGGCTCGTTTCGCTCTTGGGCGTAATGAAATCCGTTGAGCGCGTGGAGTTGCGGATGTTCTCGTCGGCGGCTGCCTCGCGTTCCTCGCAGTAGGTATCGAGCAACGATTCGGGCGCGAGCCCCTGCATTACCAGGCTCAACTTCCAGGCCAGATTGTCTACATCCTGCACGCCGCTGTTCGCGCCGCGTGCGCCGAAAGGCGAGACCCGGTGTGCCGCATCGCCCGCGAACAACACGCGCTGGTGGCGAAAGCTGTCCATGCGTTCGCACGCGAAGGTGTAGACGCTCACCCATTCCAGCTGCACATCGACGTCCTTCCCCAGCAGGGCGCGAATCCGCGGCAAGACTTTTTCCGGCTTCACTTCTTCGGCCGGATCCGCATCCCAGCCCAGTTGGAAGTCGATGCGCCACACGCCATCCGGCTGACTATGCAGCAGCACCGATTGATTGGGATGAAAGGGCGGATCAAACCAGAACCAGCGTTCGGTCGGGAAATCCGCCTGCAGTTTCACGTCGGCAATCAGGAAGCGATCCCGGAACACCTGGCCATGGGCTTCCTGGCCCAGCATTTTGCGGATGGGGGAACGTGCGCCGTCACAGGCGATCAGCCAGTCGGTGGTCAGGGTGTGATGGCCGTCCGGTGTCTCCACCGTGAGGACCGCCGTGTGCCCGTCCTGCTGGACGCCCACCACCTTGTTCTTCCAGCGCAGCTCGATATTGGGATCAGCTTCGCATTGTTCGTACAGATAGCCTTCGCAATAGTATTGCTGCAGATTGATGAAGGCGGGCCGCCGGTGCCCAGGCTCGGGTAGCAGATTGAAGTTCCAGACCTCTTCATTACGAAAGTAGAGCCGGCCCACGTTCCACGAGATGCCTTTCCGGACCATGCGGTCGCCCACGCCCATGCGGTCCCAGACGTCCAGCGTACGTTTGGCAAAGCAGATGGCTCGTGATCCGACCGATAGCTTGTCGTCATCATCAAGCAATAGAACGGGATGCCCGTGCCGCGACATGTCCAGCGCCATGCTCATGCCGACCGGGCCGGCGCCTACGACGATGATCGGATAATGGCTGGGCGCGTCCGGGGCCGCCGGGCGGTATGGCAGCCGCAACGACTGATAATCGATGTCTCCCACCGTTGTCTCCTCGGTTTTGTTGCGGCCGCCTTCCTTATGCGGGCGGCCTGCCCTTCGGGATTACTGCTCTAGTCTCTTCCACATTTCGATGTCGCGTTCCGCCGTCCAGATCTGGGGATCGTCGTAGCCGGTGGCCTCGTCGTAGGCTCGCGAGACGTCGAACGGCATGCAGTGGTCGAAGATGACCCAGTCCGCATAGCGCGGCTTCATGAAATCGTACGTCTCACGGTAGATGGTCTTCAGGTCCTTGCCTGCCGCGACGCCGTTGTTCACGCTGCTGTACAGGTCGGTGAGAAAGCCGCGGGTGCCTGCCAGGGCCTTGCGCACTTCCGCCGCGTTCTTCAGCGCTGGGCCACGGCCCGGCACCATTTTCTCGGCGTTGAACTCGGCCAGGCGATCGAGCGTCTGCGGCCAATCACGGAAGTAGGCGTCTCCGGCGTAGGGGGTGGATTGGTATTCCACCAGGTCGCCCGCCATCATGATGCGCTGCTCGGGCAGCCATGCAATGGTGTCACCCTTGGTGTGACCGCGCCCCACCTGGAGCAGCTTCACTTCCAGATTGCCCAGATCGACGGTCATCTCGCCTTTGAACGTCATGGTTGGCCACGTGAGGCCGGGCGGGATGGATTCGACGGCTCGGAACAGGCGGGGAAACCGCCCGATCTCGCTCGCCTTGTCCTGCTCGCCTCGTTCGACAATGAGGTCGTAAGTGTCGCGGCTCGCAATGATTTCCTGGGCGCCATAGGCGGA
>JAJUGH010000021.1 GCA_029268265.1 Alcaligenaceae bacterium
CATGCTGTTCGGCGCACTGCTGCTGGCCGGAGCCGACCAGCTGGCGCAGATGGTGGGCGCCCGGAGCGAGATTTTCGCACCCACGGGCGCGATCACCGCTCTGATCGGGATTCCGCTGCTGCTATGGCTGTTAGGCCGACTCAAGCTGGCGAGTCCAGTCATGCCCACTCCCACGTCGGATGCTACGCGCAGCCGCTCGATCGCCTGCCTTCGCTGGCCGGCCGTCGTGCTCACGCTGGCGGTGTTGCTGGCCTTGTCCCTGGGACAGCTGGATGACGGCTGGCGGTGGCAGGCCCCGTTCGGGGCGGCCAGTCTGGAATGGCGGCTGCCGCGCGTCGTCGCGGCGGGCTGCGGCGGGGTATTGCTGGCCTTGGCCGGCGCGATGCAACAGCGTCTCACCGGTAATCCCATGGCCAGCCCTGAGCTGCTGGGTGTCAGTGGTTGCAGCGCCATTGCGCTGGTGTTGGGCGTTTTCCTGTTGCCCCAGCCTGGCTACGTGGTACTGGCGTGCATGGCCCTGTTGGGAGCCGCGGCGGCGCTGGCGCTGATACTGGTGCTGAACCGCCGCAATGGCTATACGGCTCACGGTGTCCTGCTGACGGGTGTCGCGCTGATGGCGTTGTACGAGGCGCTCAGAAACCTGCTGCTGGCCGATGGCGATCCCAGGGGACAGCAGCTTACCGCCTGGCTGGCGGGCTCCACCTACTATGCCTCGCCTTCAAGCAGCGCCGTTTTGCTGGGTCTGTCGTTGCTCCTGCTCCCTGTGGTTTTCCTCGTCACCCGCTGGCTGGATTTGCTGCCGCTGGGAGCCGCTGCGGCCCAGGCGTTAGGGGTGCCCTTGAAGCGGGCGCGGCTTGCGCTCCTGCTGCTGGCCGCCGTATTCAGTGCGCTGGCGACGCTGGTCGTCGGGCCGCTCGCATTCGTCGGCCTGGTCGCGCCCCACATGGCGCATCGGCTGGGATTCCGGCGAGCTTCCGCCCAGCTTGCCGCTGCTGCTCTGATCGGCTCGCTGGTGATGATACTGGCGGACTGGCTGGGCCGGCAGGTCTTGTTTCCGCAGGAGGTCCCTGCCGGACTGATGGCTTCGCTGCTGGGCGGCGGCTATTTCCTGTGGCAGATGGGGCGCGGTCGATGAGGGCTGCGCAGGGCTTTCAGGATTGCTGGCGTATCACCGGATCGAAGTGTGTCATCACGTCGAGCACGGCTTCCTGCTGCATGACGCGGCGCCGCGCTTCTTCCGCGATTTCGTGCCCGGCCTGGATGGTGAGCGCACCATCCATCTCCAGGTCGACTTCCACCCAGATCATGTCGCCCATCTTGCGGGTCTTCAGACCATGCACACCCAGTACGCCGGGCGTGCCCAGCAGCAGGGTACGTATGCGGTCTTCAGTCTCGCTGTCCACGCCGTGGTCCATCAGGTCGTTGAACGCATCCAGGAAGAATCGCCACCCCATGCGGATGATCATGAGGCCCACAATCAGTGCGGCAAGCGGGTCGGCCAATGGAAGGCCTGCAAGGCTGGCGGCAATGCCGACCGCCACCACCAGCGACGAGGCGGCGTCAGAACGGGCGTGCCAGGCGTTTGCCACCAGCATGGTGGACCGCACCCGTTTACCTACCCGAAGCAGGTAGCGGAACAGCAGCTCCTTGGCCAGTAGCGTGACCAGCGCGGTGAAGAGAGCGGCCTTGTGGACCGGCGGCAGCGCTTCGGGCGCCATGAGCTTGGGATAGCCGGACCAGAGCATGCCGGCACCCACGACGATGAGCAGGATGCCGATGGCGAGTGAAGCCGCCGTCTCGAAGCGATGGTGGCCGTAGGGGTGGTTGTCGTCCGGCGCCTTGGCGCTGTGACGGTTCGCGACCAGCACGATGAAATCGGAAAGCAGGTCGGAAAGCGAGTGGATGGCGTCGGCCACCAGCGCGGCGGAATGGCTCAATATGCCGATGGTGAACTGCACCACCGACAGCGAGGTATTGAGCAGCACGCTGACCAGCGTGCTGCGCAGACTGGCGGCCTGCCGCTGGCGGGCACCGGGACCGTGGTCACCCTGTAGCGGAAGGCCGTCCTGGATCTGCGGCATGCCGGCCTAGCTGATGCGCATGCCGGGCTGGGCGCCCGGCCAGGGATGCAGCACGTAAATGCCGGGGTCGACGGAGTCGTCGGCGTGGCTGGCGGCCAGCACCATGCCTTCGGATACGCCGAAGCGCATCTTGCGAGGCGCCAGGTTGGCCACCACGACCGTGAGTTTGTCGACCAGATCCGACGGCTGATACGACGCCTTGATGCCGGAGAACACCTGGCGATGGCGGCCTTCGCCCACATCCAGCGTGAGGCGCAGCAACTTGTCAGAGCCATCGACGGCTTCGGCTGCCACGATGCGCGCGATGCGAAGGTCGATCTTGGCGAAGTCCTTGATATCGATGGTGTCGGCGATGGGCTCGCCTCCCGGCGTGATCTCCGGCGCGGCAGGCGGTTCGAACAAGGCGTCGAGCTGCTTGGGATCCACACGCTGCATGAGGTGCTTGAAGGGGGTCACCTGGGTGGGCAGGACCGCCGCATCGCTCCACTGGAAGTCGCGCGTCTCGCCGAAGAGCTCCTGTGCGACACGGCGCGACAGCATGGGAAGCACGGGCGTCAGCATCACCGACAGCGCCTTGAAGCCGGCCAGCGCGCGCGAGCAGATGTCCTGCAATTGAGCGCGGGTGGTGTCGTCGGCCGTCTGGATACCCTTGGCCAGTACCCATGGCTGTGCGGCATCGAACGCCTGGTTGATCACGTCGGCATGCGCCATGATGCGGCGGATCGCACGGCCGTATTCACGGTGTTCGAAATCATTGGCGACCTGCTCAGCCACGGCGGCCAGTTCCTCCTGCATGGCTTGCGTGTCACCCACGTAGGCCAGCTTGCCGTCGAACAGCTTGGTGATGAAGTTGGCGGCGCGGCTCGCGATGTTGACGTACTTGCCCACCAGGTCGCTGTTTACGCGGGCGACGAAGTCATCGGGATTGAAGTCCAGGTCTTCGACGTGGGCGTTGAGCTTGGCCGTGATGTAGTAGCGCATCCATTCGGGATTCATGCCGATGTCCAGATAGCGCAGCGGCGAAATGCCCGTGCCACGGCTCTTGGACATCTTCTCGCCACTTACGGTGATGAATCCATGCACGTTGAGTGCGTCTGGCGTCTTCAGGCCGGCGAAGTGCAGCATGGCAGGCCAGAAAAGGGCGTGGAAGTAGACGATGTCCTTGCCGATGAAGTGGATCTGCTCAGTATCGCTCTTGGGATCAATCAGGTCGTAGAAGTCCAGGCCCGTCTTGTCGCAGTACGCCTTCAGCGAAGCCAGGTAGCCCACCGGGGCGTCCAGCCAAACGTAGAAGTACTTGCCCGGGGCGTCAGGAATGGGAATGCCGAAATAGGGCTCATCACGCGAAATATCCCAGTCTGCCAGGTTCGCTTCGGCGTCTTCGCCGGAACCCAGCCATTCCCGCGTCTTGGCAAGCACTTCGGGCTGCAGCCGCTTGTCGCCTTGCGGATTGCTGCCGGCGACCCATTCGCGCAGGAACTCCACGCAGCGCGGATCGGACAGGCGGAAGAAAAAGTGCTCGGAACTGCGCAACACCGGAGTGGCGCGTGTGAGCGTGGAATAGGGTTCGATCAATTCCGTGGGCGAATACACCGTGCTGCATGCCTCGCATGCGTCGCCGTACTGGTCCTTGGCGTGGCAGTGCGGGCATTCGCCCTTGATGTAGCGGTCGGGCAGGAACATGCCCTTGACCGGGTCATAGAACTGCTCGATGGTCTTGCTGTAGATGAAACCGGCTTCCTTCAGGCGCAGGTAGATCTTCTGCGAGAGCTCCACGTTTTCAGAGGAATCGGTGGAATGCCAGTGATCAAAGGCGATATGAAAGCCGTTCAGGTACTGCGGACGTTCGGCGGCGTAGCGGGCCACCAGCGCCTGCGGAGAAATGCCTTCGGATTCCGCCTTGAGCATGATCGGCGCACCGTGGGCGTCGTCCGCACCCACGAAATGCACCGTGTGCCCGGACATTCGCATCGAACGCACCCAGATGTCGGCCTGGATGTATTCCATGATGTGGCCGATGTGAAATGAGCCGTTGGCGTAGGGAAGCGCGGTGGTAACGAATAGGGTGCGGGACATGTTTGGCCGAGTCGGTGGAAAGACGAAGTCGAAACCACGATTTTAGCCAAGCTGGAAAAGCGCGGGCGCCATACCCGCAAGTGTCCCCCGGACATGCACTCGCCACCGGAGCCGGGGCCTTACATTGTGACGGTCCGTGAATAATGGTTCGCGTCGGTAAGCGAGCCTTTTATGGAATCTCGCGCATCTCGATGTCGGTCACATCCTTGCTGCGGAAGCTCGGGCGAGCCTGGTAAGGGCGACGACGCTCTTCCCAGTAGGCTTTCACTCCGAACGGCCGTCCCTTGATGCGCGCCACCACATAAAGGATCGCGACGGCAATGGCGGTGGATGCCATGAAAATGGCGGCCGCAAACATGCCGAAGATTGCCAGGACGAGAAACAGGATGCCGCGGATAATCTGATTAAATGTATTCATCGTACGGATTGAGAAGCCCTCGTGGGAAAAAAGTTCCCCCGATCCGGTATTCTTGGTCTCGTTCAGAACTGGAAGGTCTTATGAGTGTGAATCCCGATCGAGTCGCCGCCGCCCTGCAAGGCGTGCTGGACCCTAACACCCGGAAGTCGTTGAGCTGGAAGCCCGAGCCTCGCGATATACAGATCCAGGGGCAGCGCGTATCACTAACTGTACCGCTGGGATACCCGGTACACAATGGTGAACCGGAATTGGTGAAACGAATTGAAACGGCGCTTCGGGACGCGGGCATCGAGCCGGGTGAGATCCGCCTTGAGTCCCGCATTGCCAGCCACGCCGTACAGGCGGGCCTGCGGCCCTTTCCAAACGTGCGCAACATCATTGCCGTGGCCTCGGGCAAGGGCGGGGTGGGCAAGAGCACCACATCCGTGAACGTCGCTTTGGCCCTGGCGCGCCAGGGTGCCCGCGTGGGCCTGCTGGACGCCGACATCTACGGCCCCAGCGTACCGATCATGCTGGGCACTTCACAGAAGCCCGCCAATCTCGAAAACAAGATGATGGGCCCGATTGTGGCGCACGGCATCGAGGCCAACTCCATCGGCTTCCTGATCGATGAAGATGCGCCGGCCATCTGGCGCGGCCCGATGGTGACTCAGGCGCTTACGCAATTACTGACACAAACCCAGTGGAGCGAACTCGATTACCTGCTCATCTACATGCAGCCGGGCACGGGCGATATCGCCCTGACCTTGTCGCAGAAGGTGCCGCTTACCGGCGCCATGATCGTGACGACGCCACAGGATCTGGCGCTGGCCGATGCTCGCCGGGGCCTGCGCATGTTCCAGAAGGTCAATGTACCGGTGCTGGGCATTGTCGAGAACATGTCGGTGCACGTGTGCTCCAATTGCGGCCATGCAGAACCCATCTTCGGTGAGCATGGCGGACGCGAGATGGCGGCTCAATACCATGTGCCCTGGCTCGGTGCGCTGCCGCTGCAGATGAGTATCCGCAGCCAGACGGATTCCGGCCGGCCGACCGTGGTGGCCGAACCCGACGGCGAGGCGGCGCAGGCTTATCACGCCATTGCGCGCGCCATGGCGGCGAACGTGGCGATCCTGCCTCAGGATCGCTCGGCCTTCACGCCATCGGTGGTTGCCCGAAAAGGCTGATGAATGCGGCGCCATGTCGTCTGCCTTGCTACGCTGCTGGCAGTTTGCACGACCGGCTGGGCCAACACGCGTCCTGAAGTCGTAATCGACCCCGGCGGCGTGCCGCCGGCGGCGCTTTCTGCCATTAACGGCGCAGTCGAGGCCATCACCCGGCTTGCCGAAGACCAGGACGGCGGGGAAGTAGAACGGCTGCGCCGGCGCGCGCACGATGCCACGGTTTCGGCACTCGAAACGCAAGGCTACTTCACGCCTGTCGTGACCCTTGAAGTCGGTCAGGATTACGCCGGCGAGACCTGGGACATCATCATCGAACCCGGGCCTCGCAGCCGGGTGCGTGACGTCGATCTCGGCTTCAAGGGGCAGGTGGCGCAACCGGAGTTCGAGGATCGTGTGGCGCAGGCCCGCGACAGCTGGCCGCTGGAGACGGGTGAAATCTTCATCAACGATGAATGGAGCGGTGCCAAGACTGCGCTGCTCGATCAGATCAACACGCGCGACTTCTACTTTGCCCGCGTCACGCACTCGCAGGCAACGGTGCATGCCGATGAGTCGCAAGTGGACCTTGCGGTGGAGGTCGACAGCGGGCCGAGGGTGCGTATGGGGCCGTTGACGGTGATCGGGCTGCGCCGCGTGCCGGTGAGCCTGATCGAGCGCTACGTGCGCTATGCCGAAGGAGACCCCTACGACCAGACCCTGCTCGATGATTGGCAGCAGGCCCTGCAGTCCACGCGATTCTTCCGCGGTGCCTTCGTGACGCTCGATGCCGAAGGGTCCGGCCGCAAGGATTTGCCGAACGGCGAAGTCGAGCTTCCCTTGCGCGTGCAGGTCTCCGAGGCACCGGCGCGTCGTTTCACCTCTTCGCTCGGCGTGGACAGCGACCACGGCGTGGGTGCGGAGGCCTTGTTCCAGCAGAACATCGTGGCCGGCCTGCCGGTGGCGATCGAGACGGGTCTGGGCGTGAACCGGCACCGGCAGCGAGCGTTCTTCGACGTACATCTGCCGCCCACCTTCCGTGGCTATCAGGACAGTTTCGGCGTGCTGTACGACCATTCGGACATCGAAGGCGTGGACAATCAGCGCTATGGTCTGGGGTGGAAACGACGCCAGGAGCGCAAGGGCGCCGGGGACAGTCGGGTCGAGTACGAGACGCAGTGGGCGCTCATGGCCGCCCATGATCGCACCAAGATCGACGGCGACGAGGACTTTGAAGTTCCCACGCTGGTCGGTACCTGGCAGTGGTTGCGGCGCGACGTCGACTCCAAGTACGACCCGCGGGAGGGGCACCTGATTGATTTCGGCGTGGGCGCAGGCGTCACGCTCGACAGGGGCGAGCCCTTCTATCGCGCCAGCCTCCGAGGGCAGCATTGGTGGACGCTGGGCCGCCGCGATGTTCTCACCGTGCGCGGCCAGGTGGGAAAAGTCTGGGCGCAAACGGACCGGCTGCCGCAGGACTTCGGCTATCGTATCGGTGGGTCTCGATCGGTGCGGGGCTACAAGTACGACAGCATCGGCATCCGGCGCGGCGACGCCACCTATGGTGCCCCGGCCATGGCGGTGGCCAGCATTGAATACACCCATTACTTCACCGAGCAGCTCGGGGTCAGTGCCTTCTTCGATGCCGGTGACGCCACCGAGTCGTTCGGCGATATGGACCTGCACCTGGGGTACGGGGTGGGGGCTGCCTTTGTCACACCGGCCGGGCCGTTCTTCGTTGACCTGGCATGGGGCCAGAAGGATCGACGCCTGCGCCTGCACTTTTCTCTGGGTATCGCATTCTGATGCGCGTTTTTCGATGGCTGGGCCGCTTCACCATGGTTGCCGGCCCCCTGCTTGTCCTCCTGGTTTTCGTGCTGGCCGCCTTCCTGATGTGGGTGTTGGTTACGGCTACCGGAACCCGGTGGGCGCTCGTCACCGCAGTGGAAGCCATGGGCGGCCGGATCACCAACGTCGAAGGCAGCGTGTGGAACGGCCTGACGGTGGAGGACCTTTCGCTGGAATTCCCCGGTGTGGCCATGCGCCTGGAGGGCGTGAATCTGGAGGCCGACTGGGGCCAATTGCTGGATCGCCGCGCTCATGTGCAGGCTTTGCGCGTCGACACGGCCTGGGTTGACCTGACCAGCGAGGCTGAGCCCGCTGAAGCTGAAGACGCCGGCGACAGCGCGCCGTTCACCTTCCCCAACTTGCCGGTCGCCATCCGGGTGGACGAGGTTGCGGTGGGCGAAGTCATCCTGACGCAGGACCGACGCCCGCTACCCATGACGCTGCAGAATTTTTCGGCCGCGCTCGTATTGAATCAGGGTGATGGCCAACTGTGGTTGCGCAATTTCAATGTGGCGACCGACAGCATCGAAGCGCGGGTCGAAGGCGAAGCGCGCTTGCAGGAGCTGGCCCATCCCTGGCCGCTCGCGCTGGATCTCGATGTCGTCGCGAACGGCTTGCGCCCGGCTTCGCCGGTTTGCTTCCAGCACATGCTGCCTACGCTGCCGAAGGCGTCCGGCGCCGAAGAAGCCGTTGCGCAGATATTTGCCGGAGCTGAACCGGCGTCCTGTCCCTTGCGGCTGAATGCCAAGGCGAACGGCTCGCTGGACGCGATGTCCATCGCCCTGGAAGGCGAAGGGCAGGGGACGACGCTTCAGGCCAATGCCCAGGTAGCGCCCAAGGCGGCCATGCCGCTGGTGGATGCCGAGATCGCCCTGGTGTTGCCGGACGGATCGTCGCTGAAGGGCCATGCGGGCTGGGAAGAAGAGCAGCGGGCCCAGGCGCAAGGATCAGAGCCAGGTGCCGCCGGCGGGGAATCGCTCGCGACCGACGGCCTCGCCGTGCTGGTGGGCGAGCTTGCCGCCGAACGCCTCGATGTGGGGCAGCTTGCCGGTGGGGCAATCCCCTCTGCTGTGCTGGGCTTCGACAGCAGCTTCCGTGTGGCGCTGGATGCCGACCGGAACTTGCGCGACGTGGCGCTCGATCTGACGTTCCATGAAGGCAGCCGCTGGAATGAGGAAGCCTTGTCGGGAAGTCTGGCCGTCGCCACTGCGTTGCCGACCGCATCGGCGCAACCCGCATCGGCCCCGGTTACTCCCGCCTTCATGAACGTGGCGCTGCGCCAGCTCGATATCGATGTGCGCCTGGGTGACAACCATATACACAGCCAAGGCGGCATTGGTGCCACGGACAGCGTCCTTCAGCTGCAGATACAGGCGCCACAGCTGGCGGATTTCTGGCCCGATGTTCCCGGAGGCGTGGACCTGAAAGGCACGGTCGGCGGGTCGGTGGCTGCACATACCATGGACTTGCAGGGGCGCTACACGCCTGAGAACGCGACGCGCGCGGAACTCGGTACCGCTCCAGTGGCCCTGGCATTGAAGGCGCAGGGTGGCTGGGGGGGTGTGCCCGAAGGCTGGCGTGGCCGCATCGCCTCTCTCACAATCGATCATGCCCATTTGGGCGTGACGCTGGGAGCGCCCACCGAGATCGCTTTCGTACCGGCGGCGGTGGCACCGGAATGGCAGTGGACCGTTGGTGCCACCGAGGTCGCGCTGAGCGTCCACGGCAGGCGCATGGTGGCGTTGCGGCATGCCGGCTCGCGCGGTGGACCCGGCCGCTGGGCCACGCAAGGAAGCGTGGAGCAATTCGTCATTTCGCCGCAGGTATTGCGCCAGATTGGCGCAGACTTCGACATCGCGGCTCTGAAGGACGACGAACGCGGTGGAGTGAAAGTGCAGGGCGCCCGTTCGGCCGATGACTGGGAAATGGTCCTGGCGATGGACTGGAACCTGCAGTTCGACGGCGCTCCCAAGGGCACGATCAGCCTGCGGCGGCTGTCAGGCGATCTGATGGTGCCGGGCCAGATGCCCTTCCCACTGGAGTTGCAGGAACTGGCGCTGGACCTGACATTGGCGCCCACCACCGCCAGCTCCAGCCGTTTGCAGGCAGAGCTGACGCTCGACTCCAGGCGGATGGGTCGCGTGGCCGCAACGGCCAACACACTCGTGCACGCGACCCCTGGCGGCGGCATTGTGTTGAATCCCTCGGATGTGAAGACCGTCAATGTCGATGCCTCCATGGCCGACCTGGGCTGGACCAGTCTGATCGTCGGCGATGCGCTGGACATCGGTGGCGCCGTGCAGGCAAACGTCCGCCTTCAGAGTCGGCCGGACGGCAGTTGGGCGTCCGAAGGGACGATACAGGGCAGCGATCTGCGTGTGGTCATGATCGATCAGGGCGTGCGGCTGCTCGATGGCACGCTGCAGGCGCGCCTTGACGGTGATCGAGTGGTGCTGGAGCGCCTGGCATTCCCCGCGCGCTTGCGGGCGGAACCCAAGGAGTGGCGCACGGCCGAATGGGTGAATACGAATCCGGATGCGAAAGGCGGTTCGCTGGTCGTGACGGGTGAATGGAATATTGCCGAGTCGCAGGGCGTGATCGACGCCGTACTTTATCGCTTCCCCATCCTGCAGCGGGCGGACCGTTACGCGATGATGACGGGCAACCTGCGCGTGGACGCCGCCCTGCCGAACGTGGACATCACCGGCAAACTCACCGCCGACGCGGGCTGGTTCGATCTGGACATGCTGGGCGGCATCCCGACCGTGGACAGCGACGTGGTGGTGGTGAGAGCCGGCGAGGAGGAAGAAGTCAGCGTGCCCCTGGGCATGTCGCTGGATCTGGAAGTGGATCTGGGGCCGCGGTTCTACCTGACCGGTTATGGTTTGAACTCCGGCCTGGTTGGCAATATGCGTGTGCTGATGCGTGATGGCAAGCTCACCGGCCTGGGCGCATTGCGAACTCGCGGCGGCGCCATTGAAGCCTATGGTCAGCGGCTGCAGCTGCGCCGTGGAGCCATTACTTTCCAGGGCGATATCACCCGCCCGGTACTGGACATTGAAGCCCTGCGCACGGGACTTGCCGTAGAGGCAGGTGTACGCGTGGCCGGTACGGCCCGCAGCCCACGCATCGAGCTTGTCTCCTACCCGGAGGTGAGCGAGATCGAGAAGCTGTCCTGGCTGCTGCTTGGCCATGGACCGAACGACACGGGAGGCGATATGGCGCTGCTGTTCTCTGTCGGCACGTCGTTCCTCAGCGACGGCGAGCCCTTCTACCGCCGCTTCGGCATCGACGAGGTGAGCATGCGCTCAGGCGAACTCACCACGGTGGCCAACGTACTGCCCGCGGAAAGCGTGGTCAGCGGCCTGGATACCGGCACCAGCGACATCGAGCGGCGGTTCATCAGTGTGAGCAAGCGCCTGACTTCCGGTGTCACGCTCAGCATCCGGCAGGCACTTTCGCAAACCGGGACGGTTGCGCAGGCCAGCTATCGGCTGGCGCGCGGCCTGACGGCGGAGGCCAGTGTGGGAACCGTCAACGGTCTGGCGCTGGTCTATCGGTGGTTTTCTCGCGACGGTCAGCCGCGATCCGAGGAATGAAATGGGGGCGTACCTTTGTAGGGGCTAAAATACGCGCCATTTCCTTTAGGTTGAGGCCATGAGCATAAAGAGCGACCGCTGGATTCGGCGTGCAGCCGCCGACGGCATGATAGAACCCTTCGAACCCGGCCAGGTGCGCTCCGCCAACGGAGGCCGCATTGTCAGCTACGGCACCAGCAGCTACGGCTACGACGTGCGGTGTGCGAACGAGTTCAAGATCTTCACGAACATCAATTCGACCATCGTGGACCCCAAGGCCTTCGATGAGAAGTCGTTTGTGGATTTCGTGGGCGATGTCTGCATCATTCCGCCGAACTCCTTCGCCCTGGCGCGAACGGTCGAGTACTTCCGTATTCCGCGCAGCGTGCTCACCGTTTGCCTGGGCAAGAGCACCTATGCCCGTTGCGGGATCATCGTCAACGTGACGCCTCTCGAGCCGGAGTGGGAAGGGCACGTTACCCTGGAGTTCTCCAACACCACCCCCCTGCCTGCCAAGATTTATGCAGGCGAGGGCTGTGCACAAATGTTGTTCTTCGAAAGCGACGAAGTCTGCGAGACCTCGTACCGCGATCGAGCGGGCAAATACCAAGGCCAGCGTGGCGTGACACTGCCACGCACCTAGCAGGAGCCAAGGCATGAAGTTTCGATTTCCCATCGTCATCATCGATGAAGACTACCGCTCCGAGAATGCTTCCGGATTCGGCATACGGGCATTGGCCGCGGCCATCGAGGCCGAAGGCGTCGAGGTGCTGGGCGTCACCAGTTACGGCGACCTCAGTTCCTTCGCCCAGCAGCAAAGCCGCGCGAGCGCCTTCATTCTATCGATCGACGACGAGGAATTCGACGTCGATTCGCCGGAAGACGTGGCCAACGCCATCAAGAACCTGAGATCCTTCATCGGCGAACTGCGCTTTCGCAACGCCGAGATTCCGATCTATCTCTACGGCGAAACGCGCACCTCGCAGCATATCCCCAACGATATCCTGCGCGAGCTGCACGGCTTCATCCACATGTTCGAGGACACGCCGGAGTTCGTCGCGCGTCACATCATCCGCGAAGCCCGCGCTTACCTGGACAGCCTTGCGCCGCCTTTCTTTCGCGCACTGCTCAACTACGCCGCGGATGGCTCGTATTCCTGGCACTGCCCCGGACACTCGGGCGGCGTGGCGTTCCTGAAGAGCCCGGTGGGGCAGATGTTCCACCAGTTTTTCGGCGAGAACATGTTGCGCGCCGACGTCTGCAACGCGGTGGACGAACTGGGCCAGTTGCTGGATCACACGGGGCCCGTGGCCGAATCCGAGCTGAACGCCGCGCGAATCTTCCACGCCGACCATTGCTTCTTCGTCACCAACGGCACGTCCACCTCGAACAAGATTGTGTGGCATGCCAACGTGGCCAACGACGACGTGGTGGTGGTCGACCGCAATTGCCACAAGTCGATTCTGCACGCCATCACGATGACGGGCGCGATCCCGGTATTCCTGCGCCCCACGCGCAATCACCTGGGCATCATCGGCCCCATCCCGCTCGAGGAATTCGAGCCGGAGAACATCCAGCGCAAGATCGAGGCAAACCCGTTCGCCAGCCGCATCAAGAACAAGAAGCCGCGCATCCTGACGCTCACGCAGAGCACTTATGACGGCGTGATCTACAACGTCGAGATGATCAAGGACAAGCTGGGCGCGGCGATCGACACGCTGCACTTCGACGAGGCCTGGCTGCCGCATGCGGCGTTCCATGAGTTCTACAAGGACATGCACGCCATCGGCGAAGGCCGCCCGCGTAGCAAGGAAGCGATGGTCTTCGCCACGCACTCCACGCACAAGCTGCTGGCGGGCTTGTCGCAGGCGTCGCAAATCATGGTGCAGGACTCGGAGTCGCGCAAGCTGGATCGCAACGTTTTCAACGAAGCCTACCTGATGCACACCTCCACCTCGCCCCAGTACGCGATCATCGCGTCCTGTGATGTGGCGGCCGCCATGATGGAGCCGCCGGGCGGCACCGCCCTGGTGGAGGAGAGCATTGCCGAAGCCATGGACTTCCGCCGCGCCATGCGCAAGGTGGAGTCGGAATACGGCCGCAACGACTGGTGGTTCAAGGTGTGGGGCCCCAACCGCCTGCCCGCCGATGATATCGGTCACCGCGAGGACTGGCTGCTGGTGTCGGGCGACGAATGGCACGGCTTCGGGGATCTGGCCGACGGCTTCAATATGCTGGACCCGATCAAGGCCACGGTGGTCACGCCGGGCCTGGATATTTCGGGCACGTTTGCGGAAACCGGTATCCCGGCTGCGCTCGTGTCGAAATTCCTTGCCGAGCACGGCGTGGTGATCGAGAAGACGGGCCTGTATTCCTTCTTCATTCTGTTCACCATCGGCATCACGAAGGGCCGCTGGAATACGCTGCTCACCGCTTTGCAGCAGTTCAAGGATGACTACGACCGCAATCAGCCGATGTGGCGCATCCTGCCGGACTTCTGCAAGCAGTTTCCGGTGTACGAGCGTATGGGCTTGCGCGACCTGTGCCAGCAGATTCACCAGGCTTACCAGAAGTACGATCTGGCCCGCCTGACGACCGAGGTCTACCTCAGCGACATGGTGCCCGCCATGAAACCGTCGGACGCTTACGCCAAGATGGCGCACCGTGATTCCGAGCGCGTGTCCATCGACGAACTGGAAGGTCGCGTGACGGGCGTGCTGCTTACCCCGTATCCGCCGGGCATCCCGCTGCTGATTCCGGGCGAACGATTCAACCAGCGCATCGTCCAGTACCTGCAGTTTGCCCGCGAGTTCAATGCGCGCTTCCCCGGCTTCGAAACTTACGTGCACGGGCTTGGGACCGATGTGGGCGAGGACGGCAAGCAACGCTATTACGTTGACTGCATCAAGGAAGACGCCATCGCGTGAGCGGCCGTCGCGACATGGGCCGACCCGGGCAGGGCGGCCCTTCCTCCATGCATGACCGCCGTGCGCCCTTGCCACACCGGAATCGGTCCACTTTCGATGTGGCGGTGATCGGGGCGGGCGCCGCCGGCATGATGACGGCGGCCGTGGCAGGGCAGCGCGGCCTGCGCGTGGTGCTGATCGATCATGCCACGCGTCTGGCCGAGAAAATTCGTATCTCGGGAGGCGGGCGGTGCAACTTCACCAATATCGGCACTACGCCCGCGCAATTCATTTCACGGAATCCGCATTTTTGCCGCTCCGCGCTCTCGGCCTATGGGCCGCGTGATTTCCTGGACCTGGTCGAACGCCACGGCATCGCCTGGCACGAGAAGCATCGCGGTCAGCTCTTCTGCGACGACAGCGCCGAACAAATCATCGACATGCTGCGCTCGGAGTGCGATGACGGGCGCGTCTCCTGGCGCATGCCCTGCAGCGTAGAAACCATCGAGCATGCCGAAGGCGTATTCCGACTAAGCACTTCGACCGGCGACATCGAAGCACGGCAACTGGTAATGGCGACCGGCGGCATGGCGATTCCGCAGCTGGGCGCCACCGACTTCGCGCTGGGCGTCGCGCGCCAGTTCGGCTTGCGCGTGGTGGAGCCCCGGCCCGCGCTGGTGCCCCTGGTGTTTGATGCCGCGCAGTGGGCGCCGTTCGCGGAACTGAGTGGGGTTGCGTTGGAAGTCAGGCTGCGCAACGTGCCCGACAACGCCGGCCATAAGAGCGCCCGTGGCGGGCGGCGAGGGGCTTCCGCCGTCACCGAATTCCTGGAAGACCTTCTCTTTACGCATCGGGGGCTATCCGGGCCCGCGATCCTGCAGATTTCGACCTTCTGGAATCCCGGCGAAGCGATCGAGATCGACCTGGCACCTGGCGCCGACATCGGCAGCGCGCTGATTGCCTCCAAGGCGGGAAACCGGCAGCAGTTGTCGACGGTGCTGTCCGGCCTGTGGCCGCGGCGCCTTGCCGACAGCTGGCTGGACCGGCATGGGGACGGCATGGGCGAGGCGCGACTCGCGGATCTCTCGGACCGCAAGCTGCAGTCGCTTGCCGATCAGATCCATCACTGGCGTCTCGTCCCGACCGGGACGGCTGGTTACCGCAAGGCGGAAGTCATGCGCGGCGGGGTGGACACCGATGAGCTGGATCAGCGCAGCATGCAGGCGCGCAAGGTGCCGGGGCTGTACTTCGTGGGCGAGGCGGTAGACGTCACGGGATGGCTGGGCGGCTACAACTTTCAGTGGGCCTGGGCATCCGGCGTCGCTTGCGGCCAGGCGCTGCAAGCCTGAACGCGGCAACCGCTCAAGCGTAGCGACGAAGCGCAACGCTGCACCCGCTGTACGCGTCAGCGGCTATCGGTTATTCTTTGCCCCTGCTGTCACTGCAGAGAGTGGGAGAGCGCTGCCCCCGGCGGCCACCGAAGGCGCAAATGCCCATAATCGCTCAGGTACCCCGTACCACTCCTGCGTTGTCCCGTGAATCCGGGGCAAGGCGGCACTCTGGAGAGACCCGTTACCGGCTGGAATGCCGTCGTGGCGGGCGCCGAAGGTGAACACCCGTGCTGCGCGGGTCAACTCTCAGGCAAAAGGACAGAAGGGCGGTTCGGCGGCTGTAGGGCCGGACCGTTGGTATTCGCCATTTGCCCTTATCCGGAGTTACGTCAATGACCGCTGATCTCAAGCAGACCCCCTTGTTCAACGTACATGTCGCCGCGGGTGCGCGCATGGTGGATTTCGGGGGCTGGCACATGCCGGTGTCCTACGGTTCGCAGATCGAGGAACACCACGCGGTACGACGTGCCGCCGGCATGTTCGATGTGTCGCACATGCTGAATGTGGACATTCGCGGCACTGACTCCAAGGCGTTTCTTCGCCGCCTTCTGGCCAATGATGTCCAGCGCCTGTCGGTACCCGGCAAGGCTCTTTATTCCTGCATGTTGAACGAAGAGGGCGGCGTCATCGACGACCTCATCGTCTATTTCTTCAGCGACGATTCCTGGCGCCTCGTGGTGAATGCCGGCACCGCTGAAACCGACCTGGCATGGATCCAGCAGGTAGCGCAACGCGAAGGCGTGCAGGTGGATATCCAGCCTCGCCGTGACCTCGCCATGCTTGCCGTGCAGGGCCCGGATGCCCGCGAGCGCGTATGGCAGGCGCGTCCTCAGTGGCGCGAGGCCACCGAAGCCCTGTCTCCCTTTAGCGCCGCACTACTGGATAACGACGTGCTGGTGGCCCGCACCGGCTACACCGGTGAAGACGGTTTCGAGATCGCAGTGCCGGCGTCCGAGGTCGAGAGCCTGTGGAATGATCTGGTCGCTGCAGGCGTGCAACCCTGCGGCCTGGGCGCCCGCGACACGCTGCGCCTGGAAGCCGGCATGAATCTGTATGGCCACGAGATGAACGAGAGCGTGAATCCGCTTATCGCCGGCCTGGCCTGGACCGTCTCCTTCAAGGACGCGGATCGGCAGTTCATCGGCCGGGCCGCGCTGGAAGGCCTGACCCCCGAACAAACCATGGTGGGCGTGCGCCTGCGCGAGCGCGGTGTCATGCGCGAAGGCATGAAGCTGCGCGCCGGCCAAGGCGAAGGCGTGCTCACCAGCGGAACGATGTCGCCGACCATGGGCATCTCCATCGGCATGGCGCGCGTTCCCACTGGCGTGCAGGCGGGCGACGAAGTCGAGGTCGAAATCCGCGGCAAATGGGTGCCGGCCGACGTGGTGTCCATGCCCTTCGTACGCCAAGGCAAGGTTTTGGTCTGAACACATTTTCCGAATAAACAATCCAATCTTATCCAGGGGTCTGATATGAGTCTACCTACCGATCGCAAATACGCCGCTTCCCATGAATGGGCTCGCCTCGACGGCGACGTCATCCTTGTGGGCATCACCGACAACGCGCAGGATCAACTGGGCGATCTGGTCTTCGTGGGCGATGTGAACGTCGGTGCCACGCTGGAAGCCGGTGAAGTGGCAGGTGTCGTGGAATCGGTGAAGGCCGCTTCCGACATCTACGCGCCGGTCACGGGCGAGGTCGTTGAATTCAATGAAGCGCTGAATGACCAGCCCAATCTCATCAACGAAGCGGCGCACGACACCTGGATCTTCAAGCTGAAGCCCAACAATCCGGCGGATCTCGACAACCTGCTCGACGCTGCCGGCTACGAAGCCACGCTCTAAATCATGTATTCCGAACTCGATCCCCATACTGAATTCCAGGGCCGCCATATCGGCCCGGACGCCGATGACCAGGCGCGCATGCTGGAAGCGATCGGCGCCGGTTCGCTGTCCGAGCTGATCCACGATATCGTGCCGGCCAGCATTCTCGACGAAACGCCGCTGGACGTCCCCGGCCCTTATTCCGAGCAGGCCGCGCTGGCGCGCATCAAGGCCATTGCCGGGCGCAATGAAGTGCACCGCAACTACATCGGCCAGGGCTATTACGGCACGCATGTTCCGCCGGTCATCCTGCGCAATATCCTCGAGAATCCGGCCTGGTACACCGCCTACACCCCATACCAGCCGGAAATCTCGCAAGGCCGCCTGGAGGCGCTGCTGAACTTCCAGACGATGGTCGCGGACCTCACCGGCCTGGACATCGCCAACGCCTCCCTGCTCGACGAAGGCACTGCCGCCGCCGAAGCCATGACGCTCACACGCCGGGGTTCGCGTTCCAAGTCGGATGTCTTCTTCGCGTCGCAACACTGCCATCCGCAAACGCTGGAAGTCTTGCGGACTCGCGCCGAACCCATGGGCATCGAGCTTGTGATCGGTGATGAAGCCCAGGGCTTGCCGGAGTGCTTTGGAGTGCTGTTGCAGTACCCGCAAACGCTGGGATCCGTGCAGGATTACCGCGAGCTGGTGGAAGCCGCTCATGCCAAGGGTGCCCTCGTGGCCGTGGCAACGGATCTGCTGGCGCTGGCCGTGCTGACGCCGCCGGGCGAGTGGGGTGCCGACATCGCCGTCGGGACCGCGCAGCGCTTCGGCGTGCCACTGGGTTTTGGCGGCCCGCATGCCGGATTCATGGCCTGCCGCGACGCCTTCAAGCGCAACCTGCCCGGCCGACTGGTGGGCGTGTCGCGTGATGCGCAAGGCGCCCCCGCACTTCGGCTCGCGCTGCAAACCCGTGAGCAGCACATCCGCCGCGAGAAGGCGACCTCCAACATCTGCACGGCGCAGGTGCTGCTGGCGGTAATGGCCGCCATGTATGCCGTCTGGCATGGCCCGCAAGGCCTGCAACGGATTGCGGGCCGCGTGGCCGCGTACACGGGGCGCATGCGTGCAGCGCTGGATCGCCTGGGCCTGAAGGTTCGCAACGAAACCTATTTCGACACACTCTGCGTCGAGACGGGCAGCCACACGGAAGCCGTTTTGCAGGCGGCGCGCCAGGCACGCATCAATCTGCGCGTGGTGGATTCGGCAACGCTGGCGCTGTCGCTGGACGAGACCGTCACGATCGAAGACGTGCGCACGCTCGCCGGCGTGTTCGCCGCAGGTGTGGGCAAGGACGCAGCGGCAGTCGGCAATCTCGAGGAAGACGCCGGCAACGGTGTGCCTCAGGCACTCTTGCGTAGTAGCGAACCGCTGCCGCATCCCGTCTTCTCGCGCATCCGTTCCGAAACCGAGATGCTGCGCTACCTGCGCGGTCTGTCCGACAAAGACCTTGCACTGGATAGGACCATGATCCCGCTGGGCTCGTGCACGATGAAGCTGAACGCCACGGCCGAGATGATTCCCATCACGTGGCCGGAGTTCGCGCAAATCCATCCGTTTGCGCCCACCGAGCAGGTGCAGGGCTATCACCAGCTGGTACAGGAACTGTCCGCAGCCCTTTGCCAGATCACCGGCTACGATGCCATCAGTCTGCAGCCGAATTCCGGTGCGCAGGGCGAGTATGCCGGCCTGCTCGCCATTCGCGCCTATCACCGGGCGCAGGGCCAGCACCAGCGTGATGTCTGCCTGATTCCCGCTTCGGCGCACGGCACGAACCCCGCTTCGGCCCAGATGGCAGGCATGGAAGTGGTGGTGGTGGCGTCCGACGAAAACGGCAACGTCGATGTGGAAGACCTTCAGCGTCGTATCGACCAGGTGGGTGACCGCCTGGCCGCACTGATGATCACCTATCCGTCGACTCACGGCGTGTTCGAGCTGGCGATCACCGACATCTGCGAACGCGTGCACGCGGCCGGCGGCCAGG
>JAJUGH010000022.1 GCA_029268265.1 Alcaligenaceae bacterium
GCCGTCAAGCCAGGCGTCTTCCCGGGGGGTCAGGTCGATATGCAGATCGATCCGATCCAACAGAGGACCCGACAAGCGCCGACGATACGCCTCGACCCGGGTGGGCGGGCATGTGCAGGCTCTGCGTGGATGCCCTGCCCAGCCGCAAGGACACGGGTTCATCGCGGCGATCAACTGAAAGCGTGCCGGGTAGGTACAACTCATACGCGCGCGAGCGATGCTGACCCAACCGGTCTCAAGCGGCTCTCGCAAGGACTCCAATACCGGGCGCTGAAACTCGGGAACCTCATCCAGAAACAGCACGCCATGATGCGCCAGGCTGATTTCGCCCGGCCGCGGTACGGCGCCGCCGCCAATCAGGGCGGCCGCTGATGCGGTGTGATGTGGAGCTCGGAACGGCGGTTGAGAGGTGGGCGGCTCATCTCGGCCCGCAAGGCCCAGCAGGGCTGCCACTTCGAGGCTTTCGGTCTGCGAAAGTGGCGGTAAGAGACCGGGCAACCTATGGGCGAGCATACTCTTCCCCACTCCGGGCGGCCCATGCATCAACAGGCTGTGTCCTCCACTGGCAGCGACTTCAAGCGCGCGACGGGCAGCGGCCTGCCCCATGACATCTGAGAGGCAAGGCGTTTCAGGGACGTTGAGGGCAGTATTGGGTGAGGCCACCTGCCGTAGTGGTCTTATCCCGGCGAAATCATCGACGACATCTGTCAAGGTGGCGGCAGCCCGGAGCTCTATTCCCGGTACTTGCGCCGCCACGGACGCACTGCCCGGCGGCATGATCAACATGGCCCCCGGACTGTCACGCGCTACGGCCATCGCAATGGCCAACGCCCCCTTTATGCTGCCAAGCCGGCCCGTGAGCGACAGCTCTCCGACAAACACATGACTATTCAGCTCTAACGCACCGATATCGGTTTCCACGGCAGCGGCCGGCCGCTGAGCCTGACCGGTGGCCAGCAGTATCCCAAGCGCGATGGCCAGATCGTATCGGCCGGAATCCTTCGGAAGGTCCGCCGGCGCCAGGTTGACCGTGATTCGGCCTGCGGGAAATTCGTAGCCGGACGACAGTAGCGCCGAGCGTACTCGTTCACGGCTTTCGCGCACGCCGGTGTCCGGGAGGCCGACGATGACAAAGGCGGGAAGGCCGGGACCCACGTGAACCTCTACCCGCACCGGCTGGGCATGAAATCCGTGCAAGGCACGGCTGACGAGAATGGCCAGAGACATGACGGCGGCAATCCAGAACGCAGAAGCGGCCAGTATGGCCGCTTCTGCCGCAATGCACTGTCATGACGTCATGTCGGGATCCCTTGCGGAAACCCCTTAATGCAGGTACCTGCCTCAGACGGGATCCGGCAGGTCTGGATTGATGGGCGGAGGTGGGGTCGCCGGTTGAGCCGTCGGAGGGGTGGCATCTGGCACCGTGGGGTCGGCGGGCCGACGGCCTTCGAGGGCGTCAAGGCGGGATTCCAGCGCAGTAATGCGTTGCAAGGCTTTCTCAAGCAATTGCGTCTGTAGATCGAGCTCTTCTCGCGTGACCAGATCGAGGCGCGAGAAGGCCTGAGTCATGAAAGCCCGCATGTTGCGCTCGATGTCGGCGGCGGGGCTACGCGCAATGAGCTCCGAGATGTTTTTCTGGAAATCGTCGACCCAGTCGTTCCGATTGATCATGGCCTTCTCCTGTACTGATTAGCGTAGTGTATAGAAAAACGGGCGACATGCGCCCGTTTCTCCTCGGCCCGATATGCTGCGATCAGGAACCCGGCGTAGCGCCCGGTGCGGGAGTGGTCCCGTCCGTACCGGTGGGCGGCGAAGTCTCCTCGACTGGCGGCGGCATCGTCGTGCCGGTATCGGGCGCGGCGGGCGCGGTCGAAGTATCCGGCGACGAGCTCCCCGCAGGCGGCACACTGCTGCTCGCGGGCGGCACGCTGCTTTCGGGCGCGGGCGCTGTCTGCTCGGCCGGTGCGTTGGCGTCGTCGGCCTCGTCGGAGCAAGCGGCCATCAGGCCAAGCGACAACGTCGCAATGGCAAGTGCGTAGGGGGTGCGTCGAATATTCATAACTTCCTCTCTTCTTGATTCGCGTGCATGGGTTCATGCGATGCGAGGGATAGCCCGGGGCCGGTGTTACAAACAGCCCTTATTTCGATTCTAGCGATGCCCTCTCCAGCCACCAACGCGCCGTGTAAGTCAACATTTCAGCGCACGAAGCCGGGTAATCCCTTATTTGCTGCAATGCATAAGGAAAATGGGGCAACGCCGGCATGTATGCATCCGGCGTGCCGGCGAACACTCGGACACAACCGTAGGGAGTCACCAGAGGCGTTGTTACATAGCGACGCTTAAATACAACGGTCCCGCAGGAGTCTCGCCTGTTTCTGTGTGACGTCGAACACATGGCAGCGCCGCTCTGCAAGACGGTCCGGATCCCTATTCGATCTCGCACTGATTCGGTGCATCGCTGCACCGCGCTGCGGCACCACGCCCAATAAGGCGGCCAGCCGCCCTGATTTCTTCTCCTCGCGCGCACCTGCCCGCTGAAAAAATTGGCATAGCTGTTGCGTTTACCGACCGTGACTGAAGCACTGCACAACCAAGGAGAAGCAAATGAAGCTGGTCACGGCAATCATCAAGCCTTTCAAGCTGGACGAAGTCCGCGAGGCGCTGTCTGACATCGGCATACAGGGCATGACGGTATCGGAAGTCAAGGGATTCGGGCGTCAGAAGGGACACACGGAGCTATACCGCGGAGCTGAATACACCGTGGACTTCCTGCCCAAGCTGCGCCTGGAGGTCGCAATTCCCGACGTGATGCTCGAGCAGACGATCGAAGCGCTTGCCGCCGCCGCACATACGGGCAAGATCGGCGACGGAAAGATTTTCGTCACCCCTGTTGAACTCGCTCTGCGAATCCGCACGGGCGAACAAGGCGATAGCGCACTGTGATCCGGGAGAATAAGAATGGATAAAGCAGATCTGGTCTGGGTGAGCGTTTCCACGCTGCTCGTATTGCTCATGGTCGTGCCGGGGCTAGCATTGTTCTATGGCGGCCTGGTGCGCGCCAAGAACGTCCTCTCGGTGTTGCTGCAGGTGCTCACCACATTTTCGCTCGCAGTGGTGTTGTGGTTCTTCTACGGGTACTCGCTTGCGTTCACGGAAGGAAACGCCTTCTTCGGCGGGTTCGACCGCGTACTGTTCTCGGACATGTACGACTTGGCCGCTGGCACTTTCGCCATGTCCGGAACCATACCGGAGTTGAGCTTCGCGGCCTTCCAGGCCACCTTCGCCGGCATCACCTGCGCCCTTGTCGTAGGCGGTTTCGCCGAGAGGACGCGATACTCGGCCGTTCTGGTGTTCACGCTGATCTGGCTGACCTTTTCCTACCTGCCCATCGCTCATATGGTCTGGGCGGGAGGTGGCTGGCTGTTCGAGCGCGGCGCTCTGGATTTTGCCGGCGGCACTGTGGTGCACATCAACGCGGGCGTGGCCGGCCTCGTGGGGGCCTGGGTGGTGGGCAAGCGGCTGGGCCACGGCAAGGAATCCATGCAGCCACACAACCTGCCCATGGCCATGATCGGGGCATCGCTGCTCTGGGTCGGCTGGTTTGGCTTCAATGCCGGATCCGCGCTGGCAGCCACTGAAACGGCGGTTCTAGCCTTCTTCAACACCCTGGTCGCGACTGCCGGCGCCGTACTGTCATGGCTTTTGGTGGAATGGAAAGTGAAGGGGCGCCCCTCCCTGCTGGGTGCCATCTCCGGTGCTGTGGCAGGCTTGGTTGGCGTCACGCCGGCAGCCGGGCTTGTCGGCCCCGGCGGCGCGCTGGTAATCGGTGTGGTGGCGGGCGCCGCCTGCGTATGGGGGGTAAGCGGCCTGAAGCGCTTGCTCAATGCGGACGATAGCCTCGATGTTTTCGGCATCCACGGCGTGGGCGGCATTGTCGGTGCGCTTCTGACGGGCCTCTTTCACTTTCAGGCTTTCGGAGGCCCGGGCACCGACCCCTTATCTGAACTGCCCTACCAGCTCTGGATACAGCTCGAGGGCATTCTGATCACGGTGGCCTGGTCGGGGATCGTCGCCTGGGTCGCATACTGGATTGCGGACAAACTTTGCGGCCTGCGCGTATCCAAGGATGTGGAGCGGGAAGGTCTGGACATCCACAGCCACGGCGAAACCGGCTATCACTACTGATCAGGCGGATAGTTCGTCAAGGTCGATGCGGGCTGCCCGATTGAGGGCGCCCGCAACCTTCATCCGCAAATCGTTCGTGTGGGACTGGCGGATCTCCTTCTTTACATCGAGCAGCTGCTGCGGATGCATGGAAAACGCCTTCAATCCCAATCCAAGAAGCATGCGTGTCATGCGCGCATCGCCGGCCATTTCCCCACACACCGACACCGGTTTGCCCGCCCGCTCCCCTGCGTTGATGGTATGCGCGATCAGGCGCAATACCGCGGGGTGCATGGGGTCGTAGAGCAAGGATACGTCTGCATCGGCACGGTCGATGGCCAGCGTGTACTGAATCAGATCGTTGGTACCGATGGACAGGAAGTCCAGTGCCTGCACGAAGGGTTCGATCGCGATGGCCATTGCCGGAATCTCGACCATGGCACCCAGGGAGAAGTCACGCGAGTACGGAACTCCGCGGGCCTCCAGGTCGCGGCACGCATCTTCGATGGCCTGCCGCACGGCTCGAACCTCATGCATGTGCGCGATCATGGGGATCAGGATCCGGACATGACCGTGCAATGCTGTTCGCAGCAAGGCGCGAAGCTGGGTCGAGAACAGTTCGGGTTTCGTCAGGCAATAACGGATGGCACGCAGCCCCAACGCCGGGTTCGTCGCCACGGTGACTTCGCCATCCAGCGTCTTGTCGGCCCCGATATCTAGCGTGCGTATCGTGACCGGCCTGCCCTCCATGGCTTTCACGACAGATGCGTAGGCGAGGTATTGCTCTTCTTCGGACGGCAGGTCGGCACGACCCATGAAGAGAAACTCGCTTCGAAACAGGCCGATACCGTCGGCGCCGGCCTCGACTGCCATCCGCGCCTCTTCCGGCAGCTCGATATTCGCTTCAAGCTTGATGCTGACGCCGTCCAACGTCTCGGATTTCGCGTCGCGCAATGACGCCAGATCGCGACGCTCGGCAAGATAGGCTGCCTGGCGGGCCCGGTATTCCCCAAGTACCTGCTGCGAAGGATTCACCAGCACCACGCCCGAGAAGCCGTCGGCGATCAACATATCGCCATCCCGCACCAGAGATCTCACGTGACCCAGCCCGACGACGGCCGGCACGTTCATGCTGCGCGCCACAATGGCCGTGTGCGAAGTCGGCCCGCCGAGATCGGTCAGAAAGGCGGCAAAGCGGCTGCCCCGGAGGCGCAGCATATCCGCGGGCGATATATCGCGCGCCACCACGATCAGAGGATCGTCGGAGTCTGCCACCGCTTCAGGGTTCGACAGGAGGCTGGTGGTGCCCGAGAGCACCCTCAGTACACGTTCGATCACCTGGCGAATATCCGCGCTTCGTTCGCGCAGGTATTCGTCTTCCATGGCGGAGAATTGCTCCACCAGGATCTGTCCCTGCGAGGTCAGGGCCCATTCTGCGTTGTAATACCGTTCCCTGATCTGCTCACAAGCCTGTTCGGTGAGCAGCGGATCATCAAGCAAGAGGCGGTGAACCTCCAACAGGGGTCCCACTTCCCGGGGGGCGTCGGCAGGCAGCGTGTCGATGAGGGTCTGGAGATCGTTTCCGGCCCTGGCCACCGCCTGTCTCAGGCGGTCGCATTCCGCATCAGCATCCCGGGGATGAATACGATAATGGGCGACTTCGAGGGCCGCCGCGCTCATGATGGCCGCCCTTCCGATGGCGTACCCGCGCACGACACCTTGCCCCTGAAGGCACAACATGGAGGACGGTGCTTCAGTGGTGGCTAATTCCACGGGCGTCATGGCGCTTACTCCTGTTCGCCGAACTTATCTTCAAACAGGTGCCTGATGGCATCCAGCGCCTCATCGGCATCATCGCCTTCGGCGTCTACCGTCACGGTGACACCCAGCCCCGCAGCCAGCATCATCACCCCCATGATGCTCTTGGCATTCACGCGTCGCCCGGCCCGGGCGATATAGATTTCCGATTGGTAGCGCCCCGCCACCTGGGTAAGTTTGGCCGCCGCACGCGCATGCAGTCCGAGCTTGTTGCTGATGACAATATCGATGGTTGGCATGGTCTCGTTATCGTTGTATCGGCCGCAGTTGCGGCCTGCCGGGTTGCGCGTTACACCAGGGAGGCGGCGTCCACGATTCCTCGCACCGCAGCCTGCCGAAGCGTTTCACTGAATCTTTCCGGGTCATCCTGGTTGGCCGTGAGCGCCTTGAGCACCATGCACAGGTTGGTACCGGTCATGAGATGCCCTTGCACCCCCTGCTCGCTGGCTTGCGACAGCGCCTTGCGAGCGATATTGAATGGGGTCGCACCAAAAATATCCGACAGCAGCAATGCAGGCACACCCCGGCGCGCAACGAGCAGCCTGGTCAGCCGCTCGCCGGCCAGTTCGGGGCTTTCATCGGCCACGACGTCGAATACCGTCAACTGCGGCTCGCGTCCCAGCACATGTGCAGCGCATTCGGCGAACGCACGCCCTAGCGGCTCATGCATGACCAGGACAATGTGAGCCATATCAGGCCCCTACCGCCCGTTCCAGGGCCACTGCAAAGAACTCGCCGACATCGAAGCCGGTCTGCTCGGTGATTTCCACAAAGCAGGTCGGGCTCGTGACGTTGACTTCGGTGAGATTGGTGCCGATGACATCGAGCCCGACGACGAGGAGACCGCGGCCGGCCAGCTTCGACGCGACGCGGGTCGCGATTTCGCGATCCTTTTGCGTCAGCGGCTGGGCAACGCCTCGGCCTCCGGCCGCCAGGTTGCCGCGCGTTTCGCCGGCAAGTGGAATTCGGGCAAGCGAAAACGGCACGGGTTCGCCACCAATGAGCAGGATGCGCTTGTCACCGTCTTTGATTTCCGGGATATAGCGCTGCGCCATGATGCTGCGGTTGCCTTCAAGCGTCAGTGTCTCGAGTATGCTGCCAAGGTTGTGCTCTTCCGGCCGAAGACGGAACACCCCTGAGCCGCCCATGCCATCCAGAGGTTTCACCACGACATCGCCGTACTGGGCATGGAAACGCTTGAGCCGCGCCATGTCGCGGGTTACGAGGGTGGGAGCGGTGAATTCCGGGAATTCAGTGATGGCGAGCTTCTCGGGATGATTGCGGATGGCCGCCCCCGAATTGAAGACGCGAGCCCCGCGGGCCTCGGCATACTCGAGCATGTGCGTCGCGTAGACGTACTCCATGTCGAACGGCGGATCCTTGCGCATGATCACCGCGTCGAAACCGTGCAATGCCGCTTCCTGAGCCTCGCCCTCTTCCGCCCACCAGTCGTGGCCATGGAGATCCGCTTCCGGGACGAGCGAAATAGCCTGGCACACCGCCTTGACCACGCCCTCGTCAATATGAAGATCGGGTTGGTAGCACACGCTCAGGCGGTGCCCACGTGCCACCAGGGCACGCATCATCGCAACGGATGAGTCTTTGTAGGCCTTTAGCGAAGGCAGTGGGTCAATGATGAACAATACGTGCATGGTGCACCTGTGAAACTGCCCGCCACGAAGACACGCGGCGGGCAACTGACTGGAATGAACCCAGCGGATCGGCGATCAGGCAGGGGCGTCGCCCTTGACCGCCTTCTTGCGGGGAGCCAGCACCATGACCATCTGCCGGCCTTCGAGCTTGGGCATGGCTTCAACCTGGCACATTTCGCCGAGGTCGTCACGCACCCGTTCCAGCACACGCATACCCAGCTCCTGGTGAGCCATTTCACGGCCACGGAAGCGCAAAGTCACTTTTGCCTTATCGCCCTCTTCGAGGAAACGCTTCAGGTTACGCAGTTTGACCTGGTAATCGCCTTCGTCGGTTCCCGGGCGGAACTTCACTTCCTTCACCTGGATGGTCTTCTGCTTAGCCCGCGCTTCCGCCTGCCGCTTCTGCTCCTGGTACTTGAACTTGCCGTAGTCCATGAGCTTGCACACAGGCGGAGAGGCGTTCGGCGCGATCTCCACGAGATCGACGTCATGCTGCTCAGACATTTGCAGCGCCTCGGATGTCCTTACGACGCCCAGCTGCTCTCCATCCAATCCAATAAGTCGCACCTCGGGAACACGGATTTCACCATTGATGCGATGAGCTTTTTCGGTTGCGATATCTAGAACTCCTAAAAATTTATGGAATGAGCCCTTGCGCGTGATCGCGCACTAGGCCCGCGTAGCTATTTCCTGCTGCAGGCGTTCAACGAACTGCTGGAGCGGTATGGCGCCGAGGTCGACCCCGCCGCGGCCGCGCACTGCAACAGTGCCGTTCTCCCGTTCTTTTTCTCCGACTACGAGAATATACGGGAGCTTCTGCATACTGTGCTCACGGATTTTACGAGTGATCTTTTCACCACGCAAATCGGCACGCACCCTAAATCCTTGTTTTTTCAGGCTTCGGGCGACTTCTTCCGCGTAATCTGCTGAAGGCTCGGAAATGCAGCACACCACGGCGTGTTCGGGAGCGAGCCATGCCGGCAGCGCACCGGCGTGGTTCTCGATCAGGATCCCGATGAAGCGCTCGAAGGATCCGAGAATCGCCCGGTGCAACATGACGGGCGTACGCCGCTGGTCGTTGGCGTCAACATATTCCGCGCCCAGACGCGCCGGCATGGAGAAGTCCACCTGGATGGTGCCGCACTGCCAGTGACGCCCGATGGCGTCCTTCAGGGTGTATTCGATTTTCGGGCCGTAGAAGGCGCCCTCGCCCGGCGTCACCTCGAAGTCGCAACCCGTGCGTCGCAGGCTCTCCATCAGCGCTTCCTCGGCCTTGTCCCATACCTCGTCCGAACCAATGCGCTTTTCGGGGCGGGTCGCCACCTTGTACAGGATGTCGGTAAAGCCGAAATCCGCATATACCTTCTGAAGCAGGGCGGTGAACGCCGCGCACTCGTCCTGCAACTGGTCTTCGGTACAGAAGATGTGGCCGTCGTCTTGCGTAAAACCGCGTACGCGCATCATGCCATGCAGTGAACCCGAAGGCTCGTTGCGGTGACATTGGCCGAACTCCCCGTAGCGGATCGGCAATTCGCGGTACGAGTGCAAGCCTGCATTGAAGATCTGCACGTGGCCCGGGCAGTTCATGGGCTTGAGCCCGTACATGCGGTTCTCGGACTCCGTCGTGAAGATGTTCTCGGCGTAGTTATCCCAGTGACCCGTCTTCTTCCAGAGCGACAAGTCAAGGATCTGCGGCGCCTTGATCTCCTGATAACCGTTGTCACGGTACACCGCGCGCATGTATTGCTCGACTTGCTGCCAGACCGTCCAACCCTTGGGATGCCAGAAAATGAGGCCAGGCGCTTCCTCCTGCATGTGAAACAGGCCCAGCTCACGGCCGAGCCGGCGGTGATCGCGCTTTTCGGCCTCTTCGATCATGCGCAGATACTCGGCCTGTTCCTCCTTGGTGGCCCAGGCAGTGCCGTAAATGCGCTGCAGCATTTCGTTCTTGCTGTCGCCGCGCCAATAGGCCCCGGCCACACTCATCAGTTTGAAAACCTTGAGATGGCCGGTAGACGGCACGTGAGGCCCGCGGCACAGATCGATGAAATCGCCCTCCCGATAAAGGCTAATGCCTTCTTCCGCCGGGATGGAGGCAATGATCTCGGCCTTGTAATGCTCGCCGATGCTATGGAAGAACTTCACCGCGTCGTCGCGGTTCCATTCCTCGCGCACCACCGTTTCGTTCTTGCGTGCCAGCTCCACCATCTTCTTCTCGATGAGTTCGAGGTCTTCGGGCGTGAAGGGCCGCTTGTACGAGAAGTCGTAGTAAAAGCCGTTATCGATAACGGGGCCGATCGTGACTTGCGCATCCGGAAACAGCGACTTGACCGCATAGGCGAGCAAGTGAGCCGTAGAGTGACGGATGAGATCCAGACCGTCCGGATCCTTTGCAGTCACGATGGCCAGCTCAGCGTCGGAATCGATCACGAAACTTGTGTCCACCAGACGCGGCTCCGACCCATTGACGGTGACACGGCCCGCGAGCGCGGCCTTGGCCAGGCCCGAACCGATCGACTGTGCAACCTCACTGACGGAAACAGGACCCGGGAACTCCCGCTGGGAGCCGTCGGGCAATGTAATCTGAACCATTATGTGTCCTGAAAAGACAAACGCGGCCCTTGCCGCGTTCTTCTGGGTACTCTGACAGACCGAATGACAAAAATACGCGGCGACATTTACTGCGTGGAAGTCGTAGTTCGCGTAGTGATCATCTTGCGGCCCGGAGCTGGATTTTTCGTTGCTTCAGTGTAACATCCCCGTGCCGCACGTGAGCGTCACGCGGGCTGAAGTAAGCATGGATGTACCCTCATCCATGCCCGGTGTTGCAAAAAGGAGAGCCTGGCGTAGAAGACGAATGTTCCCTGCGCTCTTCCTGGCTTGACAGCGAAAAAAAGCGAACCTATAATTCTGTTCTTCCTTAGGCGGTTAGCTCAGTTGGTTAGAGCGCTACGTTGACATCGTAGAGGTCGCTGGTTCGAATCCAGTACTGCCTACCACCCCCCCCTCCTGCATCACCCTCCCCCGCTTTTCTCGTTCTGCAGCTGCGCTCATTCGCATGCGGCTTGCTGATGCCTGCTCGACGCCCGTAGCGGGCTACTGTGCCATGCATGAGAATGACACCTTCCCACCCCTCCCCTGGTTCTCCACGCAAACGATTGATGAGCCCGATCATGGCGGCCTTTCTGACCGCGGCGGGGCTTGTTCTGGCGTATCAGTTGGCCGGTACCCTGCTTTATGTGTTCGCGGGCATCCTCCTGGCGGTGTTGCTGGATGCAGGCACCCTGGGGCTTCGGCGACTGATACCGGTAGGAAGGCTCACGCGTCTGGCCATCGTGACCAGTGTGCTGCTGGTGGCGTTAGCTGCAGCGACCCTCTGGGGCGGCATGCGACTGGTGTCCGAAGCGAGAAACCTTTTCGACATCGCCACGCGGCAAGCCGGGGTGTTGCTCGAACGACTGGAAGGCCTGGGCATATCCTTGCGCTCGGGGGAAGACGGCGAAGCACGGTCGCTCACCGATTATCTGCCCGATGCCGCTCAGCTCTTCGGGCATGCACAGTCGACCCTGTCGGCAGTGAGCGGACTCCTCACTACATCCATCATCATCCTGTTCCTGGGTATTTTCTTTGCGGCCGATCCAATCAGCTATCGGGATGGCTTCCTGAAGCTTTTGCCGGTAGAGAAGCGCAGGCGGGTCGGTCAGGCGCTCGTCGATGCAGGACATGCGTTGCGGTGGTGGCTGGTAGGCCAGTTGGCCACCATGGTGCTGGTTGCGATCTCAGTGGCCATCATGCTGTATCTGGTGGGCATTCCCAACGCCGTTCTGCTGGGTCTCGTGGCGGGCCTGCTGAATTTCATTCCGTTTCTTGGCCCCATACTGGCCGGCATTCCGATCTTCCTGGCGTCCATGTCCGAAGGCGGGTCCACTGTGCTGCTGGTAATGAGCCTGTTCGTCGTGCTCCAGTCGCTGGAAGGTTATCTGATCAATCCGCTGATACAGAAGCGCGCCGTCTATGTTGCGCCGGCATGGTCGCTCACGGCGCTGGTGGCGTTCGGAGTCCTGTTCGGGGGTATGGGTATCGCGCTGGCGACACCCATTCTCGCCGTAACGCGCATCTTGGTGCTCAAGCTTTATGTCGAGGACGTGCTGGAACGCCCGGGCGGCAAACTGCCAGGTGATCTCCACTGCGGTGTAGTGGACCCGCCCGGGGCCGAGAGGTCAGCGCGCTGAAAATCCGGCGCGTCGGCCGCAGCGGTCAGCGCATCAGCTTTCGTCGCGCAAACAGAGCGCCTGCAAGCATGACGGCGCCCACACCCAGGCCGGCTTCGAGCAGGCGTCTGGAACGAATCTGGGTGTAGGGGCTCACGGGAATACCTGAACGTTTGCCTTCCAGATAGATATGACCGTCTTCGCCCGGCTGGTACAGGTTGTCTCTTTCCACTGGCGGCTTGTCGCTGCTCTGAGCCCGCGGTAGCGCCCAAGCTATGACACGATCGAACAGAGACGGCGCCACGGCCCATCCTATCTCCGTCAATCTCCCCGTTTCGCCAACCGTCAGGTTGCGCACCGGCCGCTGTGCCGCCGCAAGTATGGCGGTCGCCACGATTTCGGCGTCATATAGCGGGGGCATGACCTTACCCCGGTGACCCATATGACTGCGACCGTGATCCGAGATTGGAGTGGAAATGCCCGACGGCTTGAGTACCGTGATCTTGATGGGCGCATCCTCGTGAATCATTTCCATACGCAGCACTTCGGAGTACGCCTTCACTGCCGCCTTGCTGGCGGAATACGCCCCCAGTATGGGCACCGGCATCTCGGCATTGATCGACGCCACATTGATGATGGTCCCCCCACCCGGCCGGTCGCGCATGTGGGCAACAGCGGCTTCGCTGCCATAGACCATACCCCAATAATTGGTATCGAAAAGCCGCTTATGATCCTCGGTGGGCAAATTGTCCAGGGTGGCAAAAACGACGACGCCCGCATTATTCACCCAAGTGTCGAAGCCACCGAAATCCTGGATTGCCGCGTCAGCAATATTCTGCACCTGTTCCTTGACGCCGACGTCGGCGACCACGTAAATGGCGTCGCCGCCCTCCGCCTTGATCTCGTCACAGACCTGCTTCAGGACCTCCTCATTGCGAGACGCAAGGACCAGTTTTGTGCCGCGTTTGGCTGCTCGCTTTGCTGTCGCCAGACCGATACCGGAACTTGCGCCGGTGATAACCATCACCTGCTCATTCAAAGGCTTGTATCGATGTTTCATTATGGATACCCCGCGAGAAAAGAAACGGGCTGCACGATGCAACCCGAATCATCGGGGCAGCAAGACGGATGCCGCGGATCACGGTCAGTGCGTCAGGGCTTTTCAGGTGGAACGGCTGTCCGCCACTTGTACGGCCTTCGAGAAAGCAGCCATCTTTTCAGCGGACTTGATGCCCGGCTCGCTCTCTATGCCGCTGCTTACGTCAACGGCATAAGGGGACAGCGCCTGCACGTGCTGGGCGACGTTCTCTGGCGCAAGCCCGCCTGCCAGCACCAGAGGAAGCGCGTCGTCAGCCGCGCGCACCCGCTGGAGAAGCGCGTGGTCGAATCCGCGGCCGCTTCCACCGTAGCCACTGCTATAGGTGTCAAAAAGCCATGCGCAGGCTCCGGAGTGGCGGCGACAGGCGTGTAGCACGTCTTCGCTGGTGTCCATGCCCGGCGCGCCCATGTGGAACGCCTTCATGTAGCGCATGCCATAGCGTTCGCAGTCATCAGCCGATTCGTTGCCATGAAACTGCAGAATGTCGGGGGCGACGCTGTCGATGATTTCCTGCACGTAGACCGGGTCTGGATTCACGAACAGAGCCACCACATCGACAAACGCCGGCACGACTTTCCGGATTTCCGCAGCACGCTCCGGCGTCAATGCCCGCTTGCTTTTCGCAAAGAACACCATGCCCAGCGCGTCGGCGCCAGCCGCCACTGCGGCACGTGCGTCTTCTGCACGGGTGATGCCGCAGAACTTGATTCGCGTTCGGGTGTTCATGGCTCCATTTTACCTAGCGGAAGGCAGCAGCGGGATCATCGGCGGGCGCAGCCGCCGCAGGCGCTGCAGGAGCATCCGCAGGCGGTGCGCCAAAGGCGTCGGCCGGATCCCCGCCCCCACCGAACATCGATGCCGGGTCGCTACCGCCGCCAAACGATGATGCTGGATCACCATAGGAATCCGTTCCGTATACATTGCCGACCCCAAATTCGATGGTGGAAGGATCCACCGTCTGTACGTCGGCCTTGTAGTGCATCACCATACCGGGGAACACCATCACGGCCACGACCATGGCCAGCTGTATGAAGATGAATGGTACGGACCCCCAGTAAATCTGCCCGGTCGTCACGCCGGCCACCGTCTTGCCCGTGATCTTGTCCGTATAGTCTTCCCGCGGTGCGACGGATCTGAGGAAGAACAGCGCGAACCCGAATGGCGGATGCATGAACGAAGTCTGCATATTCACGGCCAGGAGCACCCCGAACCAGATCAGGTCGATGCCGAGTTTATCGGCCACCGGCCCGACCAGCGGCACGATGATGAAGGCGAGTTCGAAGAAATCCAGGAAGAAGGCCAGTACAAAGATCAGAATGCTGACGAAGATGATGAAGCCCCATTCCCCGCCCGGCATGCCGATGAGCAGATGCTCCACCCACAGGTCACCGTTGATGCCGCGGAAGCTCAGGGTGAATACGGTGGAACCGACCAGAATGAACACAACGAAGCACGAAAGCTTGGTGGTGGTGTCCATGGCTTGGCGCAGCAGCTTCCATGTGAATTTCCCGCGGGAAACCGCCATGATCAGCGCGCCCACGGCGCCCATCGCGCCGCCTTCCGTCGGGGTGGCCACACCGATGAAGATGGTGCCGAGCACCAGGAAAATGAGAAACAGCGGTGGAATCATCACAAACGTGACGCGTTCAGCAATGGGCGACAGCCAGCCAAGACGCAACGCCCGATTGGCCAGGGCAATGATCCAGGACGTCACGCCCCACACGAGCAGCACGATGACCACGCGCTCATCCACGGGGACGGCGTCATGGGTGCGGAAATAGTACTCGGAGCCGAAGTACGCGACCGCTGAGGAGATCACGGTCAGCACACCAAGGGATTTCAGGCCACGAGTGCCGTCGGGTCGGTCGTAAATGCGTGCTTCCTTGGGCAGCGCGGGTGCGCTGGACGGTTTGATCAGGCACATGATGCCGACGTAACTGATGTACGAAAGCGCCAGCACGAGCCCGGGCACCATCGCCCCGCGGTACATATCGCCGATAGAGCGACCCAACTGATCGGCCAGGATGATGAGTACCAGCGAAGGCGGAACAATCTGCGACAGGGTGCCCGAGGCTGCGATCACGCCGGTGGCCAGCCTGCGGTCATAACCGTACCGCAGCATGATGGGCAGCGAAATCAGTCCCATGGAAATGACCGATGCCGACACCACCCCGGTGGTGGCTGCCAGCATGGCGCCCACCACGACCACCGCGATAGCCAGACCGCCGCGGATCGGCCCGAAAAGCTGGCCCACCGTCTCGAGCAGGTCTTCGGCCATGCCCGAGCGCTCCAATATCAGCCCCATCAGGGTAAAGAACGGTACGGCCAGCAGCGTGTCGTTAGCGATGATGCCAAACACGCGATTCGGTAGAGCCTGGAACAACGCGGGCTGCATCAATCCGAACTGGATTGCGATCAGCCCGTACAGTATCCCGATGGCCGCCAGGGTGAACGCAACGGGGAAGCCCAGCAGCAGGAACACCACCAGGTTGAAAAACATGATGGGTGCCAGGTTATCGATAAAAAACATCTCCATGGTCAGTGCCCCTGTGCCCCACCGTTGATACGTTGTTCAGCGTTTCTCTTGATTTCTTCTGCCAGCTCCTCTTCTGCGGATTTGGTCTGCACCGGCGCCAATGGATTCGGGCCTCTGCCCATGAGGAAAGCCACGCACTGGATGAGCCGCGATACGCCGCTGAGGATCAGCAACGCGAAACCCACCGGTATCAGCAGCTTTGCCGGCCATCGGATTAGCCCCCCGGTGTTGGACGAGAGCTCCTGCAGCCGGAAAGACTCGTAGAAGTACGGAAGGGACAGCCAGAAGATCAGCGCGGAGACGGGAAAGATGAAGAAGACAATACCGAAGATTTCGATATAGACCTGGACCCGCTTCGGGAAGCGACTGGACAATACGTCGACCCGTACGTGCTCATTGCGCAGGTAGGTATAGCCGGCGGCAAGCAGAAAGATGGCCCCGAACAGATACCACTGCAGCTCCAGCCAGGCGTTGGAACTGGTGTGGAACACCTTACGCACAATGGCGTTGCCGGCGCTGACCAGAACGACGACCAATGTCAGCCACAATACCGTCCGGCCGACGCGCTCGTTGAGCGCGTCAATCAGCCGCGATATTGCCAATAGGAATTTCATTGCCTTCCCTTGTCCAGGTGCGAAACCGATCGATTTTAGCGTAACGGATCGTAAAGCGAATCCACGGAGTTATCCGGGTAATCGCTAGCTTCCGCGGCCGCAGCAACCACGCAGGTCGTTATGCCGCCGGGGGGCACGAAGCTTCACTATGACAGGGAAATTCCCAGATGAGTATGCAGCGCGTCTTGTACCGGCAAGGACGGTAAGCCGTAACGCTCGGGGTAATCCGCACGTGCAAGATAAAGCCCCGCCGCCGAGAACGTGGCTGGCGCACGCCGCCGATCACGATGGTTCAACAGCTCGGCCGTCCATTCCGGCGGGAATTTTCCCCGCCCTACCTCGACCAGCACCCCCATGAGATTGCGCACCATGTGGTGAAGGAAGGCATTCGCTTTGAAAGTGAAGAGAAAGAAGTCGCCGGACTGCGAGATCGTGAGCGCCTCGAGCGTACGGACGGGGCTTGCCGCCTGGCACTCGGATGATCGAAAGGCACTGAAGTCATGTTCTCCGCACAGCAGGCTTGCCGCACGCCTCATGGCGTCCAGCTCCAACGGCCGGTGTGTCCAGCCGACCTTGCCGTGCAGAATCGGGCTTGCGACGCGATGTGACCGAAGAAGATAAACATAACTGCGCGCCGTGGCGGAATAGCGCGCATGGAAGTCGGCATCGACCGCTCGCGCCCACTGCACACGAATGGAAGGGGGCAGCATCGCGTTCACGCCTCTTACCCACGATTCCAGACGGCGTTCCGCAGAAGTGTCGATGTGCACGACTTGTTCGAGCGCGTGTACACCGGTATCTGTCCGGCCGGCGCAGATGGTGGCGACGGGATGATCGAGGAAACTGGCGAGCGCCGCTTCAAGACGATCTTGAACGGTCCGACCGCCCGGCTGCGTCTGCCACCCGTTCCAGGAGGCGCCGTCGTAGGCCAGGCCCAGTGCTATGCGAGGCATGGCTTAGAGCGGCGAGCGCCCTGCTTTGCCTGTCGGGCTATCCAGATCCAGATCGATTTCGCGCAGCTTTTCGCGGACCATGCTGTCCGTGATGGGGCTGTCGCTTTCGAAAGCATTACGCTTTGCGGCGCCGGCGCGGCGCAAAATCCACGCGACAACCAAAACAATGAAGGCCAGTATGCCGACTGCCACCGCCCAGAGATTTCCTTGCAACCAAGACACTTCTTTTTCCGCTTTATTGTTGTCGCGATCAGTGGTGGCACCGGATTCCGGCCCACCAAGACGCCCTGACAGAGATGCGCCGGCACCGCTTGTGCCACCGCCGGCCGTAGCGGCCGCCCTACCGGCCGACGCTTGATTCGTAGAGCTGCCGACCGCAGCGGCGCCCGGGGCGGCGGGGTCAGCGGCGGAGGCGAATGGATCGCTCACGCCGGTGCCGCCGGACTCAGCCTTGCTGCCCGCGGCACCACCCATGCCCATGCCCGCGCCCCCGGCATCTTGGCCGGCACTGGCAGCCGCAGTGGAGGAGTCGGAACTCGAACCAGCGCTTGCAGCCGGCTTGGCCTGACCAGCACCTTCTGCCGCGGTCGCGGCAGACGTATTCTGGCCGTCGCCTTCGGTACCGGAGGCAGACGTATTCTGCCCGGCGGCTTCGGCACCCGCCGCGGTGGTCGTATCCTGACCTGCGCCCTCAGCGCCCTCTTCCGGGTCCACCAGATTGATGATTTCCTTGATGGCTTCGCTGACGCTGTTCAAGCCTTCCAATGCGGTCTCGGCAGCAACGTGGCCCTGCTTCTGCAGCGCCTCATTCAGATGCCGGACGTTGTCTTCAAGTTCCAGTATGCGCGTCTGGGATTCCTGCATTCCCTTGCGGGTAGCTGCTTCATCATCGGACTGCAGTGCGCCGGATGCACCGACGCCCACGGCCTCACGACCCGAAGCATCGCTTGAGGATGCGTCTGGGGCGCGATGAGAGACGGCATCGGACGCAATGGCGCCGGACGACGCCAGGAGACTCAAGGGCTCGCCAGGGCTACGACCCCGCGCGGCGGCCGACCCGCCACTCGCCCCCACACCGTCCGCGCTTCCCGCAGCACCCGGCATGACGATGGCGTCTGGCCCATTGGCGGCGGAAAGGCGCAGGCGGTCGCCCGGGGACGGCTGAGACTCACTGCTGGGCGACGAAGCCAGGGCTGCCGTCTGAGAGACATCTCCCTGGGCGGCGGCCGCGCCGGTGGTGCTCACAACAGCAACGTCCGCCCCGCCGCTACGCTGGCGATACCGCGCGAAAGCCTGCGCATGCTGCTGGAATATACGCCGCGCCTCGCGGTCCGTTAAGGCCGTCAGCGCGTCCATGCCGGGCATGGTCAGCGTGGCGCCCGCCTTCACCAGATTGACGTTGTCTTCGATGAAAGCCTGGGTATTGGCGCGCTGCAAGGCGATCATCATCTGATAAACGGTGACGCCCGATACGGCATTGCGCTGTGCGATGGCGAACATGGTGTCGCCCGCTTTCACGGTAATCTGCCGACCGGCCACGTTATCAACCGGTTGAGACAATGGCTCGCGACCATCGATAACGCGCGGATTACGGGCGCCGTCTTCCGCCGCGCGCTGCACGGCCGCCGCATCGGTGTAAGCCAGCAGGCTGACCTGGTAGCGCTGTTCTCCAGAGGCACTGCGAATGTCCAGCAGGACATCCACGACCGGCTCACTGAAGGGCTGATCGGACCGAAGCTGGATGACCTTGATGTCGGGGCGGTACCCATCGAGAAGCAGAAGCCGCATGGACTCCAGCGCCACAGGCGGCGTCATGCCGGCCTCGCGCCAGGCCGCCTCAGGAGCGGGCCGTGCGCGCAGCGTCTGGAGCTCTTGCGGACTCAGTTCAGAGACGGGAATCTCGATGTGCAGCGGTTGCCCCACTGCCGAGACGATGCGGGAATGCCCGAAAGTGGCGGCCTGTGCAGTAGACAAACCGATTGACGCCGCGACGATCGCTCCGACGAGATACTCGATTTTGACGGCCGCAGGGGCCGAACCGGAACGACGACGCGACATCAACATTTTCAAAGCTCACCAAGGGCAATGCGCAAAATCCGACGCAAGGGTTCGGCAGCCCCCCAGAGA
>JAJUGH010000023.1 GCA_029268265.1 Alcaligenaceae bacterium
GAGCGGCGCCTGCGCCGCGAGTTCAGCGGGCGCTCTGGCCGATGACGGTAAGGCGAGGGGAGCCCGAAGGGCCGGATCCGTGAGCCGACATCCGCCCGGACCGGCCACCCTCTCAAGGACCCAGACCACAGCGGCGGAAGTCACGCCGACCGGGCAGCGAACGAAGAATGTCCGCGTGATGAGGCATTCGGATTACAGCGCATCGCAGTCAGACACCAACCTCAGGCGCGGACGGACCGGGCGGAATGCGAGCGACTTTCGGAGCCGCCGAGCCGGCGGCAGCGGACAGAGATCACGCCCGCTGCTGTCTGAGCGGCGCCTGCGCCGCGAGTTCAGCGGGCGCTCTGGCCGATGACGGTAAGGCGAGGGAAGCCCGAAGGGCCGGATCCGGGAGCCGACATCCGCCCGGCCCGGCCGCGCTCTCAAGAACTCAAATAGGCCCCAGCGGCGGGCAAAGGACCAAAGCTCAAGCGTGCCGCTTCAGCGCCGCTTCCCGTGACTCCGCCACATCCAAAATCGACAGGAATCCGCTGATATCAAACACCTCGAGCACGTGCGCCTGCAAACTGCACAACACCAGTTGCCCGCCCTGCTGCTTCAGCCGCTTGGCCAGCAACAGCACCACTCGCAGCCCGGCGCTGGAGATATATTCCACGCCCGACATATCGAGCACCCACTTGCGCTCGCCCTCTTCCACCCACTCCAGCAAGGTGCTTTCGAGTTCTGCGGCATTCGCACTGTTTATTTGACCGGTAGCTGACACCACCAGGACTTCGCCGTTCTTTTCTCGCGAGAGGCTCATTAGGCAACCAATTTGAAGTTATAAAAGTCTGACGAACTGTATCGATTCTGCTGCGGCCCCCTATAATGGGCCCTCGACCGGTCGCCGCAAGAATCATAATCATACATGGGCTTCTTTTCCAGATTCGGTTTAATCCCCACTCCTCCGGTGAAGCGCCCGCGTGATCTCGCCTACGCCGCCATGGAGCGGCCGCCGTTGCCCACCTTGCTCGTCCTTGCGGCGCAACACGCCGCCACGGCGCTGGCCCTGCTGGCGTATGTCCTTGCCGCCGCGCACATCGCCGGCCTGGATGCCGACTCCACACGCAAGCTCGTGAGCGCCGCCATTATCGGTATGGCGCTCGCCACCGGCATGCAGGCGATCGGTGGCAGCATTGGCGCGGGCACCATGCTCGTTCACATTCCGGATCCACTCATCGTCGCGCTCTCCGGACTCATTTCCGCGGAATACGGCGTGGGCGGCATGGTCCTCGTATGTATCGTGAATGGGCTCGCCGCCGTGGCCGCCAGCTTCGCGGTTCCCAAACTGCGGGCGGTGTTGCCGCCCACTGTGGCCGGCGTGGTGGTCTGCGTGGGCGGCCTGTCGCTGATCGAGCCCGCATTGACTCACACTACCGGCCTGCACGACGAAGGCATCAATCTCAATGATGTGGTGCTCGGGGGCGTGACGCTGGCGGTCATCGTGGCGATGTCGATCTGGGGCAACCGTAGCTCCAAACTATTCGCACTCCTGACAGGAATCGCTGTCGGTGTCGTGCTCGCCGCCCTGCTGGGCGAACTGGAAGGCGGTGAAGCGCTCGCGAACACGCCGCTGTTCGGCGTACCCACGCTCGCCACGCCACGCCTGGACATCCCGATCACCGTGCTGATCGCGGTGGCCTTGCTGGCGGTGATGGTCCAGCTTGATACCTTCGCCTGCGTGGTGCTCATGCAGAAGATGGACGACGCCGACTGGCGGCGCGCCAATATGCGTATGGTCGGTGGGGGCATACGGGCCAGCGCACTGGGCACGCTGTTCACGGCTCCGCTGGGCGGCTTTCCCAATGCCGTGTCGTCCGCGAATCTGGCACTTTGCCATATCAGTCGCTCGACTTCGCGCTGGATAGGTCTCGCCGTAGCCGCCTTGCTGCTGCTGCTTGCCTTCATGCCGTTCCTCGCCCGTGCACTGACCCTGATTCCCACTGCGGTAATCGGTGCGGTCGAACTCTACGCGGCGGCATATCTCATCGTATCGGGTGTCGAACTGATCGCTTCCAGATCCATGGACGCCCGCGCCATTTTCATGGTTGGCCTGGCTTTCGTGGCCGGCATGGGCGTGATGCTCATGCCGAATCTGAGCGCCCTCGTACCGGAGTCGGTGGGCTTCGTCGCCCGCAACGGAATCGTCGTTGCCGGCGTCACCGCCATCCTGCTGAACCTGTTGTTCCGGATGGGCAGCTCTCAACGCAATGTTCAGCCGCTTCATGATGTCGATTCGCCAAAGGAACTGGCGGAACGCGTGACCGAATTCGTAGAGAGCAGCGGCGCGGCATGGGGAGCGCGGCGCGATGCAGTACGCCGCGCCGCGCAGGCCGCACTGGAAGCCGTGGAACTGCTGCAGGCAGGCGGGACGCAGCGTCGCCCTACCGAGATACGTGGCCGCTTCGATGAGTTCAATCTCGACATCGAGATCGTGCACGAGGGCCCTCCGGTCGCGCTCGGTACAACGCCCGGGCTGTCGGCCGATATCCTCGACGCCGATGACGACGCCTTCGATGCCGCGCTGGAGCAGACCATGCTCCAGGTCTCTCATAACCTGATGAGCCGGCTGGCCGATCGCGTCCATGCCGATCAACGACACGGGCAATCCAGCCTACGTCTGCATTTCGATCACTGACGACCGCCGATATGCGAACTCTGGCCGAACTCTTAATCCCTGTGGACCCGCACACCGTCACCCGAGCACTGGACTGGCTGGAACGCATCGGGCACCAGCATCACTGGCCATCGCGCACGCTATACAAGCTGCGTCTTTGCCTTGACGAGGCGCTCACGAATACGGTGATGCACGGGTTCCCGTCCGGGAAGGCGGCCCAGGGCGAACCCAGTGTAGAGCTCCGTCTGCATGAAGAAGGCCGTGACATTACGCTGGATATCCTCGATAACGGGAGGCCGTTCGATCCGACAGCGGCGGAGAGCCGAAGCCTTGACGAATCTCTCGAAGAAGCCATGATCGGCGGGCATGGCCTGCGCCTGATGCGGCATTACCTGAAAGACATCCGATACCACCGGCGTGGCACCTGGAATCATCTGGAGCTGGTCGCCGAGATCGACACGGCCTCATGATTGGTCATCACCACAACCCCACTTCGGGCCAGGGCCCATGGGCCGGCATCGCCCCGCAAGCGATCAGGCAAAACCTGCTGTGGCTGAAGCGGCGCCTGCAACATCACGCTATCGGCTCCAGGGCCGCGCCGGTCTGGGCAGTCGTGAAAGCCGATGCTTACGGCCATGGCCTCGAGCACGCATTACAAGCCCTCGACGAGGCCGACGGTGCCAGTGTCGCGAATCTGGATGATGCGCTACGCCTGCGGCGGTTGGGCTGGTCCAAACCCATACTCGTTCTTTCGATATGGGGTTTGCAAGCCGGCGATCTGTGCGACCGCTTCCTCGGGGAGTTGCACGTGGTGGTGGACGACGAGCACCAGCTGGCCACGCTCGAAGCGATCCGGCCGGCTACGGCTCGGCTGCATGCATGGTTGCGCTTCGCCGGGCAGCTGCGCAGCCAGGGCTTCGCCCATTCCGAATATCGCGCTGCCTTTCATCGGCTGCTAGCGCTGGTCCAGTCGGGCACGCTGATTGGAGCGGGTCACCTGCATCACTACGCCGCATCGGAAGACGCGCAAGCACTCCAGTTCGAGAGGCAATCATTCGCCTGTGCCACGGCCCAGCTGCCTGGGCCGTACTGCACGGCCAATTCGGCGGCCTTGTGCGGCGAAGGCCCGGGCCCCTTGCACGAAGGCGGCCACTGGCTGCGTTGCGGCTTGTTGTTATATGGCGCCAGTGCGTTGCCGCCGTCGACCGGGCCTGAGCTGGGCCTGCAACCGGCCATGAACCTTCATGCACGCTTGCTTGCGCGCCGGTTCATCCGTGCCGGCGAAGCGGTAGGCTACGGTGACAGCTTTCGTGCCAAGCGCGATACCTGCATCGGCACAGTAGGGATCGGCTACGGGCACGGTGTGCCCCGCAACCTCTGGAAGAAAGGGTCCGTGCTCGTGGGAGATCATGGCCGACGCGTTCCACTTGCGGGTCGTGTTGCCATGGACTGCCTGACGGTAGACCTTGGGCCGTCGCCTGCAGAACAGGTGGGTGACATCGTCACGATCTGGGGCTCCGCGCCCAACGGCGCTATCCGGCCCGTCGAGGCGGTCGCCCATGACTGTGACACGATCGCAGCGGAACTGCTCACCAGCCTGACCGCCCGGGTGCCACTGGTCCCGGTCAATTAGACTTGGGCGCCAGGGTCCAGAACAACAAGGTGCCGGCCAGGTACAGGGCTCCGGTCCATACCAGCGCCGCCGACATGCCCATCCCCGCAAACATGGCGCCGACAAGCAGCGGCCCGAGCATCTGTCCGAACTTGTCGGCACCGCGCATGATGCCGGTGGCGCCCGCCGCACCATAGGCGGCAGCGCTTTCACGGGCCAGCATATAGGGCGTTTGCGCCGCACCGGCCAGACAGCTGGCCACCGCCAGCAGCAATACGGCGCCTGCAACGCCCCATACGCCCGGAACCCAGTGCAGCATCAATAGCCCGCTTGCGCCCACCATGCCGCCCGCGGTAATCCAGCGCTTCCAGTGACGGGAACGGTCGGTCGCACGGCCCAGCAATGGGCCGATATAGATCACGCAGAAGCCGTAGAGCATGATCACGCGACCGACATCCGCTGCCGTCGCCCCTTGCGCATCAAAATAGAGCGGAAGCGCGTAGCTCAACAGCCCCACCTGCGCAATGGAGAATGGCACCACACAGCCCAGCAGCAGTGCCATATAGCCCCGGTCGGTCAATAGTCTCTTCAAGCTTCCCGACCCGACTTGGGAGACGGAACCCTGCGCGGCGGGAATCCGCACAGAGGCAGTTCCCATGGATTGAGCCGGCGCGGCGGGAGACCCGGCAGATGAGGCCGCTGGGCTGACACTCCGATACGGCGACAACAGATGCCTTGCGGCAAACGCGGTCACGAGCACCATAAACGCCCCGACCACAAAGACGGGGCGTTGGCCCGCCTGACTGGCCAACATACCGCCCACGGCTGCACCCGTCATATGGCCGGCGAAAAGACCTGCGATAACCGCAGTCATGTTGCGTCCACGATACTGCGGCGGCCCAAGATTCACGATGAAACCCTGCAACGCCATCCACACCAGGCCATAACCCAGGCCTGCCAAAGCGCGGGCCAGGGTCAGCGTCGTCAGTGAATCGGCCAGTGCGCACGCGATGTTGCCAGCCACGGCGAGTGCCAGGCCCCACGCGACCGGGGTCACCCATCCACGGCGATCAATCAGCCGGCCGGCGAGTAAAGCCATGACCAGACCGGCCCCCATCTCGGCGGCGGTGGGGATCGCGACCAACATGGCTGCCATGCCTTCGCTAACTCCAGGGGAAAGCAGGCTGCGCGCATAAAGGGGTAGGAAGCCCAGCGGCAAGGCCATGGCAAACAGAAAGGCAAACATCACCGGGCGCACCACCATACCGAGTCGCGATGGGTCGTCCGGGGCGTGCAAGGTCACCGACGGAGCGGCTGCGGTGGATCGTGCCGCGCCGCCCCGCGCACTGAACGCGCGGTCCATCAACACCTGCAGCATCAGCATGAGTTCAAGGGCGGCTACCATGGCGACCACGGCAATGGTGGCGGCATCGAGTGCCCGCGCCCGCACCTCTGAGCGCATGAGCGCCTGGTCGGCATAGAGTTCAAGGCGCGCCTGCGGCTCGCTTGCCCCCGGAACCTCGAGGATGAATACCAGTGTGGCTTCGCGGTCTGGCACGGAGCCGGCCTGGGCCAGCACTCCGCCATCCATCGCCAAGAGGCGCATGCCGCCAAGCAAGGGGAAGGCGCCCAGCGCCCGCTGCATCGGCTGCTCCACACCGCGCAGGCGTTCCACCTCGATTCCATAACCGAGCACACGTTCGAGATCGCGCTCCAGCCCTTCGCCGATCACGCGCGCATTCTGCTGTATCACCTGCTGCCAGATATTCCGGAAGTCATGAACCGTATGCACCGTGTAAAGGCCTTGCGCGGCAAGCATGATCAATACCGGCAGCGCCAGGCGCATCCACCCCGCTGCCGCGATACGCTGCACCGGCAAGCGTTGCATGCCGATTGCCATTGCCACCGCTGCACCCAACGTCACGAAAAGCAGGAATCGCACGTTGCGCCACAGGTCGATACCTTCGGGCAGGCTCTCGGCATTCACCGCGATGATCAGCGCGCCTTGTCGGCCGCCTTCAGGTTCCGCCAGTGGTAAGGCCAATAACAGTTCCGACCCTGAGCTCGCGCGCGCCCGCGAACCACCCAGCTGCAATTCCCGCAGGAGCGGGGTGGCGTCGATGGCCGGGCCATCCGCCGCCAGTACAGTGCCGTCGCGCAGCACCACGGCGGCGGCCTGCAATTCCGGAATGTCGGCACGCAGGCCTTCGAACACCAGCGAGAGCCCGAAATATTGAGTGAGCGGCTTACCCAGATTGAGCCCCGCCTGGATCTGCCCGGCGCTGCGTCCGGCAATCAACCCGAGCCGGTCAGCCGTGCTGTCTGCGCCCAGACGCATGAGCGCCGCGAGACTCAACGCACCAATCAGCAACTGGCCGATCAGCAACACCGCCACACAGGACAGCACCACATTGCGCACGGCGCGCCGCTGCCTGCGATGGACATCCGGGCGAGGCGATAAGGTGGCGTGCGACGACATGTCGAGGGTATTTCCCGGAGTCAGGACGAAAGTCGTAATGGTAAATTAAACTCACTCTTCCAACACGTCGTTACAACCCCTGGTTCCCTATGCGTTTCACCTCGCTCCGCAGCAAGATTTTCTTGCTGGTGGGCATGACCCTGCTTATCAGCGCCGCGTTGGTGATGATCCTCACACAACGCAATGTCACGCACACGGTCTCTGACGTCCAGGAACACGCCGTCCATAATGTGCTGAACTTGCTGGTGCTCGATAGCGAAGCGCGATGGGGCAGTTACCTGCACGAGAAAATCGCCACCGTGCGCAGCAACCGGCAGCGCCTGCTGGAACAGGGTCGCACCGTTGTGTCCGTACTGGCGGCCTATGCAGGCCAGGCTGATGATGGCGAGTTATCCGATGCGCGCGCCCGCGAGCTGGCGCTGCAGTGGATCACCGGCTTGGGGGCAGAACCGGGCGGCAATGTGTGGGTATTCGACGCAAACCACATGGTGCTGGCAAGCGGCGCGAGCCTGGAACGTGACATCGACATCTCGGCGCTGAACGACTACAAGGGGCGGCCTCTCGCCGAGTCGCTCTACCAGGAAGTGCGAGTCAGCGGCCAGAGCTTCACGCTTTACCACCTTACCGATGCCGTGCGCGGCGAACGGCGGCTGCGCTACGCCTATGCCGGTTACGTCCCGGCGTGGGATTGGGTGGTGGTGGTGAGCGACGATGCGCAGGGCGTCGTCGAACAGTTCGAGCGCCAGCGCGCCGACACGGAGCGCGCCATCGCCGACGTTCTGGACGAGCTCCGTCTTGCCGAATCGGGATTCGCCTTCATCATCGGCGACGACAGCCGGCTGGTTTCACCGCCGCCGCCGTCTCAAGTCGAGCTGCTCGGCATGGTGGACAACGACACTGGCATGACGCTGCAGGGGCTATTGCACAGCCAGGGCCGTAGCCCCGACATCCAGGTCCAGACGTTTCACCCGCCCGGGAAGGAGGCCTGGCGCGTGCACACGACCTATTTTCGCCCCCTGGGCTGGACAATCGTGGGCGCCGTTCCCGAAAGCGATTTCACGCGGGCCGCCAACGATCTGCGCAACCAGCTGGCGCTCTTCTTCCTTATCGTGCTGGTGGTGGGATTGCTCGTGGCCGGCATCCTTTCTCTCCGCCTGACCCGGCCCTTACACGAGCTCAGCGAATTCGCGCGCGCCCTGCCCGACCAGGATCTGGTGGCCGGGCGCATGCTACCGGCCCACATCGCCGAACTGCCACATCGCCGTCCCGATGAGGTCGGTCGTCTCGCCGCCGCATTCGCCTATATGGACGAACAGTTGCGTGAGAAGGTGGTCCGGCTGCTCGAGGAAACCTCCAGCCGCGAACGTCTGGAAAGCGAGCTCAACATCGCACGCGAGATTCAGCAAGGCCTGCTTCCCCCGCCCAACCCGCATCTGAACGCCCCGGTGTGCCTGAGCGCCACCATGGTGCCGGCCAAGGAAGTCGGCGGAGACCTTTACAGCTACTTCCTTCTTCCTGATGGCCGGTTGCTGTTTGCCATTGGCGACGTCTCCGACAAAGGCATGCCGGCGTCCCTGTTCATGGCGGGAACATGCACGCTGATACGCGCGCTGGCCGAGACCGAGACCGACCCGGCCGTCATGATGACGCGCATCAACAATATGCTGTCGGTGAACAACCCGAATCTGATGTTCGTCACACTCATCGTAGGCGTGCTCGATCTCACCGATGGCCGACTGCAATGGGCAAACGCCGGGCACTCCCCGCTATGTGCGCTGGCGCCTGACGGCGACATCCGTCTGCTGGAAGGGCGCTCCGGACCCGCCTGCGGCGTGCAGGAAGACCTGGAGTACCGTCTGCATGAAACGCGACTCGAAATGGGCGAGATGCTCATCGGCTACACCGACGGCGTCACCGAGGCAGTCGGACCGGCGAACGCCCAGTTCGGCGAAAACCGCCTGTACGCGGGGCTGGCCACACTTGCCGGAGCCGATGTGACGGAGACGCTTACCGCTGTGCTGCATCAAGTACGCGTCTTCGTCGAGAACACCCCCCAGTCCGATGACATCACCCTGATTGCCATACAAAGAACGTCATGATTCTCCGCTATGTCCTCGTGCTGGCCGCGGCACTCTTCGTTATGGCCGGCCCTTCCGGCGCCACAACGCCGGCCGCCACACCATCCGCCGCGACGACCCACGCCACCACACCGAAAGCGCCGGCTACGCACGAGCGGTGGCGGATCGGCTATGTTGAAAGCGGTGACTACGTCGACTACCCCCTCACGCTGGCCGAAACGGTCGATGGACTGGAACTGCTGGGCTGGCTGACCTATGCCACTCCTCGCCCCGAGGGCCTCGGTGGCCGGGAGCTCTGGAACTGGCTTGCCGAAAACGTGCAAAGCGAGTGGATCGAGTTCGTGGCAGACGCCTACTGGCGGCCCGGCAACTTCGACGCGGAGCAGCGCGCGCCCATGCGCAAGTCGCTTTCCGATCGTCTGCACGGCAAGCGCGACGTCGACCTGATTATTGCAATGGGCACCTGGGCCGGCCAGGACATGCGAGAGCTGGGGCCGCCCGTCGCAACCGTAATCGGCTCGGTGAGCGACGCCATCGGATCCGGCATCTCCGACAGCGAGCACGATAGCGGCCGCGACTTCCTGCACGCCCGCATCGAGCCGGAACGCTATCAGCGCCAGCTGCGGCTATTTCATGAAATCGTCGGGTTCGATTCACTGGGCATCGTGTACGAGGATTCCGAATCGGGTCGCAGCTACGCCGCCGTGGGCGCTGCGGAACAGGTCGCGGCGGAATTGGGTTTCCGGCTAGAACACTGCCATGCCGACTCGGCGGGCATCACGCTGGAGCAGGCCGTCACCAATGCGACCGATTGCTACGCCGAGCTCGCGTCTCGCCACGTAGGCGCGGTATACGTAACGACGCACCGGGGCGTGACTCCGGACTCGGTGAAGGAAATCGCCGCCATCTTGCTTGAAGCGCGCATTCCCAGCTTTTCCATGGCAGGATCAAAAGAGGTCGCGGGCGGCCTGCTCATGAGCATCGCGCAGGCGGATATCTCGCATGTGGGCTTGTTCCATGCCGAAACGATCGCGCGGATCTTCAATGGCGCCAAACCCCGCGAGTTGAGCCAGCTTTGGATCGCGCCGCCCAAGATCGCCTTGAATCTTTCCACCGCAAGACGCATCGGCTTTGATCCCCCGGTCGACATTCTGTTGGCCGCCGATGAGGTGTATGAGTAGCCGAAAGAAGCTCTTCACACCTGTTGCATGACGGCACCTGTGCCGGGGGGCGGCTAAATCAGCCGCGCCTATAGCGGAATAATGGCCCGGTGCCGCTCGGCCACCATCGCCAACCGCCTTGCGGCGTCCGCGCCGGGCATGGACGCCCAGGTCTCCAGCATACGATCCGCCCCCGTGCGCCGTGTTTCCGACACATACTCGGCGTAAGCCAGGAAGGGCCGCTCCGCGGCCGACAAGCCTTCCCGTGCGATCTCCAGTACTGCCTTGCTGAATGCCGCCACCTCGGCATCCGCCAGGGCAGACTTCATGGCGCGATCGCGCAACTCGCTCAGCCGCTGCCACGGCCAGCAGGCCAGCAGCGCCTCGGCATCGTCCAGGCGCTGCAGCAAGCCCCACTGCAAGGCTGCCGGGCTCATGACCACGCTGTCCGCCACCGCCTCCCCCGCTTCCGCCATCAACACCTCATCGGCGAAGCCGGCCCCGGGTCCGCGGCCTTCAATATAGATTTCCGCCCCGCAGTCTTCGAATAGCGCTTCCAGACCGTCGCGCACCCGCCAGGCGGCCATCAACTGTTCCAACGCGGGCAGCGTAGCCAGGCGGTAACGCAGGCGAGCATCCATGAAATGTGCAATCTGCGAGTGCTCGAAGTGTGCAGCATCCGGTGCCAGCTCCACTCGTTCGCCCGTATCAGTGCGTCGGCCGGTCCACCCACGTGAAGCCAGAAAGGCGGACAGGCTTGGATCTCCATCCAGCAATACCGTGGGCGCCGACTTGTAATCGTGGCGGCGTGCCAGCGGCAGGCTGCGCGTCACCGTGCCGGGGCGGAACATCCACCGGAAATAGTCCCCTAGATCGATAAACGGGCGCGGTGGAAAGCGCGTCAGCATGGCGTCCCCGGCGAAGCGCGACTCGTGGAACACGCGCGGCCAGACGGTCATCCGGGTCTCCTTCAACCCCGTGCGGCGCCCCGCTTCCAGCGGGCTGTTCGCGAAGAGCGCCACGTGCGCCGCCGCCGTACCGATCATGACATTCAGCGCCCGCACCGCGTCTTGCACACTCACCTGTACGTTGGCCCCGTTCTGGGCCTTCGCATCGATGCCTTCCCAATGACGCCACCCTCGGTATTCCACCAGTTCCCGATAAATGGGTCGCTCCACCCGTACGCGCCGGTACCACTCCAGATCGCGGGGGCAGTCGGGGTGTTGTGAGGCATTGAGCACGACCGCAGTATCGGCCCGCAGCGCGTCGAAGACATGCCGGCATCCACGGTTCACGATACCTGCCAACGCCAATAGGCCGCCCTCGCTGCGTCGCACCGGTCGCGTGGACGTTTCCAGCAGATTGAAGCCGTTATCCAGGCCGTACTCGCCGTCATCGGCAAGCAACGCCACGCAGCGGCCGTCCAGGGTCACCGGCTGCGCCGCGCCCTCAAGGGTCGCCTGCAGTGCAGGGAAGTAGTGCTTTATGGGAAGGCTGTGGCCCGTCGTAGCGTGCGCCACGACCATCTCGAGTTCCAGGCCGACGGCCGGGTCAAAGGAAGAGGGAGTAAGCGGGGTTGTCCGACTCATTCCAATAGGGGTAGCCAAGGCCGTCGAGGAACGCCTTGAATGCCTTCTTGTCTGAAGGCGGTACCTGTATACCCACCAGAATGCGCCCGTAGTCGTCGCCCTGATTCCGGTAATGGAAGAGACTGATGTTCCATTCCGGGCTCATGGACGCCAGGAAAGTCATTAACGCACCGGGCCGTTCGGGGAATTCGAAACGGAACAGCATTTCGTGCTGGGCCAGCGCCGACTTCCCTCCGACCATATAACGCAGGTGCGTCTTGGCCATTTCGTTGCCGGTGAGATCCAGCGTGTCGAAACCCTTGCGGCGGAAGCCGGCCGCCAGCTTCTCGATCTCCGCTTCGGAACGGATCTGCAGCCCCACAAACACGTGCGCCTGCTCGGCGTCCGAAATGCGATAGTTGAACTCCGTGACGTTGCGCCGCCCCACCGCCTCGCACAGGCGCCGGAAGCTGCCGCGCTGCTCGGGGATGGTGAGCGCAAATACTGCCTCACGAGCCTCGCCCACGTCAGCCCGCTCGGCCACCAGCCGCAGCCGGTCGAAATTCATATTGGCGCCGCTCGTGATGGCCACGAGCGTCTTGCCCTTGAGCTTGTTCTGGGCGGCATAACGCTTGGCACCCGCCAGCGATAACGCGCCCGCAGGCTCCACCACGCTGCGCGTGTCCTGGAAGACGTCCTTGATGGCGGCACAGATCGCGTCGGTATCCACCAAGATGAAATCGTCGACGTATTCCTTCGCCAGGCGGAAGGTTTCGGCCCCCACGTACTTGACCGCCGTGCCGTCGGCAAAGAGGCCCACGTCGTTCAGGCGCAGCCGCCGTCCGGCCTTCACACTGCGCGTCATCGCGCAGGAGTCTTCGCTCTGCACGCCGATCACCTTGATCTCCGGCCGCAGCTGCTTGACGTAAGCCGCCACACCTGCCAGCAGACCACCGCCGCCCACCGGGACGAAGATCGCCTCGATGGGGTCAGGATGCTGGCGCAGGATTTCCATGGCGATGGTGCCCTGACCCGCAATGACTTCCGGGTCGTCGAAAGGATGCACGAAAACGAGCTTTTCGCGCTTCTGCAACTCCATGGCGTGATCGAAGGCGTCCGTATAGCTGTCGCCCGCCAGCACGACCTCGCCGCCCAGCGCGCGCACGGCGTCGATCTTCACCTGAGGAGAGGTTTCCGGCATGACGATGACGGCGCGGCACCCCATGCGGCGGGCGCTCAGCGCCACACCCTGGGCATGGTTGCCGGCAGAGGCCGCAATTACGCCGCGCTTGCGTTCCGCTGCAGTGAGCGACGCCATCTTGTTGTAGGCGCCGCGCAGCTTGAAGCTGAATACGGGCTGGGTGTCTTCGCGCTTGAGCAATACCGTGTTGCCAATGCGGCCCGATACCTGCGCAGCCGTGTCGAGAGGCGATTCGATGGCAACGTCATACACCCTGGCGGTCAGGATGCGCTTCAGATAATCGGTAGACATGTCGCAAGATTGCCCGTGGACGGCAGATACAAGCGGAAAAGAATAACACAGGGCATGAACCGCTATAAACTGTCGGGCCTGCGCGTTGCTAAGCCCTTGCGCTGCAGTGCAACGCCCTTCATCGCCGCCTTCGGGCGATTCTTCGCATACATGGAAGCCTGGCTGTATTCCTCCCTTCAGTGGCTGTTCGACGCGCTGGCCTTGCCAAGCGTGGGCCTGAGCGCGATTTTTACCGTTGCCCTGGTATCGGCCACTTTGCTGCCACTAGGCTCCGAGCCCGCCGTATTCGGTTATCTGCAGATCGCCGAACACATGTTCTGGCCGGCGGTTCTGGTCGCCACCCTGGGCAACACGGTGGGAGGGGTGATCTCCTACGGCATGGGTTACGGAGCTGAGAAGGCCGTCGAGCGCTATCGCGAGAAAAAGCCCTACCGCCCCCGGAGCCCGGCCGGCGGGCGCTGGCATGACTACGTGAGCTGGTGGCTGCACCGCCTGGGCCCGCCGGCCTTGCTGTTCTCGTGGCTGCCGATCGTGGGCGATCCGCTCTGCGCGGTGGCCGGCTGGTTGAAGATGCCGCTTGCCCCAAGCATCGTCTACATGGCCATCGGAAAATTCCTGCGCTACTTCACCATGACGTCAGCTCTGCTGTGGTTCTTCCCCGGCGCCGCCTGAGTCCCCTCGCGCCATTCGATTAAACTCCTATGGTTTGCTCCGCTCCTTTGCCCCGATAAGGGTTGCATCCCGCCATGAACGCCCCTCTCGCCAGTCAAATGCTTGCCGCGCAAGCGCCGCTACATGATTCGCCGCGCCTGCGAGAAATTCCGTACAACTACACCTCGTATTCCGATCGCGAAATCGTGCTGCGCCTGCTGGGCGAAGACGCGTGGGAGCGTTTATCCGAGCTGCGTGCCGAACGCGTCACCGGCCGCTCCGCGAGGATGCTGTTCGAAGTGCTTGGCGACATCTGGGTCGTGCGACGCAACCCCTATCTGCAGGACGACCTGCTGGAAACGCCCAAGCGTCGGCGCCAGCTGATCGAAGCGCTGGACCACCGGCTCAATGAAGTCGATCGACGCCGCGACACCAGCCACCCCGAGCGCGACGAAAAGGTCGCCTCACTGCTGGCGGCCGCCCGTGTAGCCGTCCGTGACTTTGACAACGACTTCGCCATCACCGAACAATTGCGCAAGCAGGTGACGCGCACACTGTCGCGGCTGACCGCCAAGGACAACATCAAGTTCGATGGCCTCTCGCGCGTCTCGCACGTGACCGACGCCACGGACTGGCGTGTCGAATATCCCTTCGTGGTGCTCACTCCCGACACCGAAGAGGAAGTCGCCGCCCTGGTGCGCGCCTGTATCAGCCTGGATCTCACCATCATCCCGCGCGGCGGCGGCACCGGCTACACCGGTGGGGCCATCCCGCTTTCCTGGCGATCGGCCGTCATCAATACCGAGAAGCTGGACGCGCTGACCGCCGTAGAACACGTGGAGCTTCCGGGCCTGGATGCGCCCGTGCCTACCGTCCATACCGGTGCGGGGGTGGTCACCCGCCGCATCGCCGAAGCCGCCGAGCGTGCCGGCTTCGTTTTTGCGGTCGATCCCACTTCGGCCGACGCCTCCTGTGCCGGCGGCAACATCGCCATGAACGCCGGAGGCAAAAAGGCCGTCCTGTGGGGTACCGCCCTGGACAACCTCGCCTGGTGGCGCATGGTGGATCCCGAAGGAAACTGGCTGGAAGTGACTCGTGTCGGGCACAACCTGGGCAAGATTCACGAAGTCGACGAAGCGCGTTTCGAGCTCGCCTGGTCGGACGGCAACAGCGCCCCGGGCGCCGTACCCTTGCGCAAGGAAATGCTGGTCATCGAAGGCCAACGCTTTCGTAAAGTGGGCCTTGGCAAGGACGTGACCGACAAGTTCCTCTCGGGATTGCCGGGCGTGCAGAAGGAAGGCTGTGACGGCCTGATCACATCGGCCCGCTGGATCGTGCATCGCATGCCCGCGCATACCCGTACGGTGTGTCTTGAATTCTTCGGTCAGGCCCGCGATGCGGTGCCTTCCATCGTCGAAATCAAGAATTACCTGGATGGCCCCGGCCGTGAACGCGGCGCCTTGCTCGCCGGCCTTGAACACCTGGACGAGCGCTACCTGCGCGCGGTGGGCTACGCCACCAAGAGCAAGCGCGGCGTGCTGCCCAAGATGGTCCTGATCGGTGACATCGTCGGGGACGATGAAAACGCAGTGGCCGTGGCCACCAGCGAAGTTGTGCGCCTGGCCAATACCCGCCACGGCGAAGGCTTCGTCGCCGTCACGCCCGAAGCACGCAAGAAATTCTGGCTCGACCGCGCACGTACCGCGGCCATCGCGCGGCACACCAACGCTTTCAAAATCAATGAAGACGTGGTGATCCCGCTGAATCGCATGGGCGAGTACACGGACCACATCGAACGCATCAACATCGAGCTGTCCACCCGCAACAAGCTACGCCTGCTTGACCAGATCGAAACCTTCCTGCAGGGCGAGCTGCCCGTGGGCAAGATCGAGGACCTGGACGATGTCGAACACACCCGCGAGGAGATACTGGCACGCCGCACCCGCGATGCACTGGCCGCCCTGCGCGGCGTACGGGAGCGCTGGAGCTGGCTGTTGCAGAACCTGGATGCGCCGTTATCGCAGTCGCTCGACACGCTCTCGCGTATCGGCCTCGAGCCGCTTTCCGATACGCTCACCGAGCGCCTGGTCCAGCAGCCCGACGCCCGCGTTTTCGACGTCGTGCAGGACCACACCCTCCGTATTTCGTGGAAGACCGAAGTGCGTGCCCTGATGGAACGGCTCTATGCCGGCGCAGATTGCGCCGCCGTACTGGCCGCCATCCAGGAAATCCATGACCGCGTGCTGAAGAGCCGGGTCTTCGTGGCCCTGCACATGCATGCGGGCGACGGCAACGTACATACCAACATCCCGGTCAATTCGGATGACTACGGCATGCTGCAGGAAGCCAACGAGACGGTGGCTCGCATCATGCAGATTGCGCGCGATCTCGACGGCGTGATTTCCGGGGAACACGGCATCGGCCTCACCAAGTATGAGTTTCTGACTCAGGAAGAGCTGCAGCCCTTCCAGGACTACAAGCGCCGTATCGACCCGCAAGGCCGCTTCAATGCCGGCAAGCTCATGCCGGGTGCCGACCTGCGTAACGCCTGGACCCCCAGCTTCAATCTGCTGGGCCACGAGTCGCTCATCATGCAGCGCAGCGAGATCGGAGATATTTCTCACGCGATCAAGGACTGCCTGCGCTGCGGCAAGTGCAAGCCGGTGTGTGCCACGCACGTGCCGCGTGCCAATCTGCTCTATTCACCGCGCAACAAGATACTGGCCACCTCGCTGCTGGTGGAAGCCTTCCTGTATGAAGAGCAGACCCGCCGCGGCGTCAGCATCAAGCACTGGTCGGAATTTGAAGATGTGGCTGACCATTGCACCGTCTGCCACAAGTGCTACAACCCCTGCCCCGTGGACATCGACTTCGGCGACGTCTCCATGGCGATGCGCTCGCTGCTGCGCAGCATGGGCAAGAAATCCTTCAATCCCGGCACCACGGCGGCAATGTTCTTCCTGAACGCCCGCGATCCGCGTGTCATCAAGGCGACTCGCAAGGGCATGGTTGACCTGGGCTTCAAGGCACAGCGCATGGCACATGACCTTCTGGCCCCCGCCACGCGCAAGCAGGTAGCCGCGCCGCCCGCCACCGTTGGCAAGGCGCCCATCCGTGAGCAAGTGGTGCACTTCGTGAACAAACGCATGCCCGGCGGCCTGCCTACGCAGACCGCCCGCAAGCTGCTCGACATCGAAGATGCGCGCTACATTCCCATCATCCGCGACCCGAAGGCCACGACCGCGGAAACCGAGTCGGTGTTTTACTTCCCCGGCTGCGGCTCCGAGCGACTGTTTTCGCAGGTTGGACTGGCCACGCAGGCCATGCTCTGGCACGCAGGCGTGCAGACCGTGCTTCCCCCCGGCTATCTGTGTTGCGGCTACCCGCAGCGGGGCAACGGCATGGAAGACAAGGCCGAGAAGATGATCACCGACAACCGCGTGCTCTTCCACCGCCTGGCCACCACGCTGAACTACCTGGATATCAAGACCGTGGTGGTAAGTTGCGGCACCTGCTATGACCAGCTGGCCGGCTACGAATTCGACCGGATCTTCCCGGGCTGCCGACTGATCGACATCCACGAATACCTGCTCGAGAAAGGCATCGACATCAACGGCGTGGAGGGCGTGCGCTACGTCTACCACGACCCCTGCCACACGCCCATGAAGCTGCAGGACCCGATGAAGACGGTGAAGGCGCTGGTGGGCGACACCGCCATCAAGACCGACCGCTGTTGCGGCGAGTCCGGCACGCTGGCCGTCACCCGGCCGGACATCTCCACGCAGATCCGTTTCCGCAAGCAGGAAGAGCTGGCAAAAAATACGCGCGAAATCCGCGCTGACGGCTATACCGGCGAAGTGAAGATGATCACGTCCTGTCCGTCATGCCTGCAGGGCATGTCGCGCTATGAGGAAGACACGGGCATGAAGGCCGACTACATCGTCGTGGAGATGGCGCGTCACATCCTGGGCGAGTCCTGGCTGCAGGATTACGTGGGGCGCGCCAACAACGGCGGCATCGAACGGGTGCTGCTGTAACAGATCAGTGCGGGATGCCGGGGAGAATCTTCCCCGGCAGCATCATGTCAGGGATCCGCATTCTGAAAGGAACACACTGTGTACACTTCCAGACCGCTGTCTCGCATGGCCTTGCCGCCGCCCAGGTCGGGCAGTTCAATGATGGCGGCCGCTTCATGTACGTTGGCGCCCAGGCGCTGCAGAAGCTTGGACGCCGCGATCATGGTGCCGCCGGTTGCCACCAGATCATCAATCAGCAGTACACGCTGGCCGGGTCGCACCGAATCGGTGTGCATTTCGACGGTCGCATTACCGTATTCCAATGTGTATTCTTCCGCCACGGTGCGAAACGGGAGCTTCCCCTTTTTGCGCACCGGCACAAAGCCCAGATTCAGTTCGTAAGCCAGCACGGAGCCCAGGATGAAGCCACGGGCGTCGACACCAGCCACCAGGTCCAGTCGTTGGCGCATGTAGCGATACACGAACATGTCGATCAGCACGCGGAAGCTGCGCGGGTCCTGCAAGACCGGTGTGATGTCTCGAAAAGTGATGCCAGGCTTCGGCCAGTCCGGCACGCTTCGGATAGCGCTACGGATGTAGGCGGCGGGATCGGTGTGCATTTGGGGAGATCCGTACAACGCGGAAGGAAGGGAACAACCTTCGAAGTGTACACAATGCCGATTAAAATCTAAGCATGGAACAACGCAAGAACGTCCCCTCCGGCAGTCATCTGGCCTCCGCCCGCCGCACCTTCTCCATCGAGATCAAGGCCTTGGAGCGCCTGCGCGACCGTCTCGACACCAGCTTCGAGCAGGCGGTGGATATGCTCCTCGCCTGCAAAGGGCGCGTGGTAGTCACCGGTATCGGCAAGTCGGGCCATATCGCACGCAAGATGGCGGCCACCCTGGCCTCCACCGGCACTCCCGCCTTTTTCATGCATGGCGCCGAAGCCATACATGGTGATCTCGGCATGCTCACGGGTCAGGACATCGTCATTGCCATCTCGTATTCCGGGTCCGCTGGCGAGCTGCTCACCGTGCTCACAGTGGCCAAGCGCATGGGCGCCTGCATCATTACCATTACCGGGAACGCGCAGTCCGAGCTGGCCCGCAACGCGGACCTGCACCTGGATGCCGGCGTCGAGCAGGAAGCCTGCCCCCTCAACCTGGCGCCGACCGCCAGCACCACGGCGGCTCTCGCCCTGGGCGACGCCTTGGCAGTGGCCTGCCTGGAAGCCCGCCACTTCAGC